>NZ_CAMLOV010000083.1 GCF_946481715.1 uncultured Mucilaginibacter sp.
ACGCTTGGTATAGTTGCCGTACCATCTACGCTATGCAATGTTTGCACATCTGTTGTGCCTACCCGTATAATGCCCACATGCTTACCAGAGGTAAAACTTGCAGGAGTGTTGTTTGCAGCTATGGTTTCTTTATATAAATACAGGGTTGGGGCTATGCTTGTACCGCTAAAGCCACTGCCTGTTCCGCCGGGGCCCCCTGTAAACGCACCATTTTTAATATAGTTTAAATTAAAGGTATTGGTGTTTGCTAATGTGGCAGAGGTTTGATTTACCGGCGACGACATCATCCTGTACCCGCGGTTGGCAGTGCTTAAGCCCCCTGTTAAAAAACGCTCCACACTTACGCTGCCGGTTATTTTATTGCTTGCCGTATTGGTGATTTGGTCTATAGCTGCGCTTTGAGTGGCCGAACTTTTTAGGGTTAACGTGCCGGATGCTGCTACATCAATAGAACCTGCTGTTAGCGTTATAAGGGTATAAACATCAAGCTTGCCGCCGCTGATACTTACTGTTGCCCCGGATGTGGCATTATTTACCACCATGGTACCCACCTGGGCAGGGAAGGTTGTATTGGTGCCAACATAGTTTTGGCTTGCTGCAACCCCGTTCCAGGTGATACCTGAGGAGTTGTTAGAGCTGTATAAAATGCCGTTGGATGTGTTATTGTTGTTGTAAATATTACAGCCCACGCTCAGGGTAAAGCCGTTCAATTCAAAGGTTGCGCCGCTGGCAATGGTTAAGCCCATAACACTGGCATTGGCCAATAACTTAGGGTATCTGCTTAAGCCGGTGGGTATAACCAGCGTGCAGGTTCCATCTAATGGTGGGGCAAACGCAGGGTTGCCTGTTACCGATGAGGTCCAGTTGGCCGCTAAGGTGGGCACGGTGCTGGTGCCACCGGTCCAGGTATAAACTACGCCCCCGCCTAAAGGCCGTTGGGCCGCCAGTACTGCCGTAATATCGGTATTGCTGGTTGTAAAGGTAAGGTAGTTGTTTTGGTTATAGTATTCTGCTTTTATCCAATCGCTTGATTTGGCTGCGTTAGAAACACGTGGCTCATCAATTATGCCGTGAAAATACAAGCTGCTGCCGCCTTCGCCCGCTCCTATATAAAATGGCGATGTTGAGAAAGGGTTGGTTGATGTAGTAAGCGGACTATACTCTACCCCATCTACATAGGTACTGAGTTTTGAACCGGTATAAACGCCCTGCACATAATGCCAGGTGCTTGCAGTAAATGCCGGCGGTGTGGTAGCTACGTTCCGTGTAGATGGCAAGCCCGATTCCGTTTCGGCCTTGTTGTTGCTATATACGCCAAGCTTGTATCCACCCGATGCATAGCCGCTGGCATCCTGGTTGGTCATGATTTTTTGATCGAAGTTTATGGCAGATAAATTTACCCATGCCGAAATGGTAAATGTAGAGGTTATGGTAATGGGGTTGGCTGATACGCGTTGGTTGGTGCCGTTAAAGTTATACGCATTGCCAATTTTACCTGTTACAAGGTTAGCGGCAACCATGTTAGCCGTAGTGCCTGTTTGGCTGTTTACGGTAGCATCGGCGGTGGTAGAGCCGGAGGAAGGCGTTTCGGAAAAATGGTAAACGGCCCGGTAATCGCCTGCCCAGGTAGCGGCGGTAAACGATGCCGGGTGTGCAGGTGCCGAAGAGCCAAAATAAAATTTCAGCGTGGTAGCGGCATTAGTAACCGAAGGGATCTGTACCCATGCCAATAAAGTGCCCGTGCTGGAGTCGAAACTCTCCACCTGGTAAAACAGTTCATTGGTGGTAGAGCCGGTGGTGGAGGTAAAAGCAAAATCGTAGCCATTGGTGCCTCCCGTGGGCGATTGCACGTTGTTGGCGCAGTTAACCCCCGATTTCAAGGCATCCTCTTTTATATAAACTAAAACCGGGAAGTTGGTAAGCGTGGTAGTAATACCCATGGAGTTAGTTGCCAGTGTGATATTCTGGCTAAAGGCGTAATTGCTGGCTGTTACCGGCGCTGTTACAATTATGGTTAAAGTTTGCACATCTGTTAACGAGCCGGTTCCATTATCGGTAGCAGTTACGGTAATACTGTACGTATTGCTCGCCACCGCTGCCGATGCAAAAGTAAGCACCCCGGTGGTAGCGTTTATATTAAATAACGCGCCATCGGTACCGCCCTTGCTGTACGTAATGGTATTGGCATCGGCATCGGTTGCAGTTACTGTTGTAACAGCTGTGGTGCCCGGTGCAACGCTAATGGTAGCCGTTGCCCCTGCACCATTAGAGGTAATAATCGGGGCATCGTTTGCATTGGTAACGTTTATGGTAAGCGTTTGGCTATCATTAAGGCCACCTGCATCTGTTACCGTAACAACAACGGTATAGGCGTTGGTGCCCGCCGCCGAGCCAGGCACCTCAAAGTCTGGCGCGGTTGTAAAGGTTAGCACACCACCTGTGGTAAGCGTAAATTTGGCCGCATCCGCTCCCGTAATGGTGTAGGTTTTTGTATCGCCTGCATCAACATCAGTAGCGGTTACAGTAGTTACTGCTGTAGTATTTTCGGCTACCGAAATGGTTGCCGTAGCGCCGCCACTGTTTGATGTAATTACCGGTGTTTCATTCACATTGGTAACGGCTATGGTAAATGTTTGCGAAGTTGAGTTTACACCATCGGTAGCCTGTACAGTAATATTGTGCGATGTAGCGGTTTCATAGTCGAGCAGGGTGCCATTGGCTACGGTAACTATACCCGTTGTAGCATCTATAGCAAAGCGGCCGCCGGCACTATTTGTTAGCGAGTAACTTATTTTTGCGTTAAAAACCTGAAACTCATACATAGAAAACCCGTAGATACCACCGCGCGTGTTGCCGTGCATTCTTATATACCTTGCAACACTGGTTTGCCCCGATAAGTTCGTCAGGTCGTTTGTTAGGGAGCTATTATTATAGATGCTTTTAATGATTGTGGTAAAAGTTACGTTATCGTTTGATACCTGGATGTCGTAACTTTTGCCATACGCAGCTTCCCATACAATCCTGACCCGGTTTATATCGTAACTGGCGCCCAGGTCAACGGTAAAATCCTGGTTGTCAAAATAAGTACTGCTCCACCGGGTGAAAAATTCGTCGCCATCAACAGCGGCAGAAGCCGGCCAAAAGAACGCATTTTCATATGATGTAGCACTTGCTGATTTATAGAGTGCAAGATTGGTGGTATTGCTAACAGTGCCCGATGAGTAGGCAGTTAGGCCAACCACAGTACCGTTTGCCGAGTTTTCGGCTATGGTGTTGGTGGCTGTATTTATATCGATAGGGGTAGAGGGGGCGGCGGCAATTACTGCTAATTTTATAGCGGCCGTACCGCTGCCGGCGGTGTTAGTAGCTGTTACGGTATAGGTGGCAGATGCGGTAGTTGCAGTAGGTGTGCCGGTGATAATGCCCGTAGTGGTGCTCATAGTTAAACCGGTGGGCAAGGCCGGTGATATTGCGTATGATACGGGCGCGCCCCCAGTACTAAATGGCGATAACGACGATATTGCTGTGTTAACCGTATAATTCTGAGGTGTATTGTAAACAATTGTAGGTTTTGCAAGTATGGTCGTAATATCATCTATCTTAATACCCGTTTGCCCGGCGCTGGTACCTGTACCCGTACCAAAACCGGTAATAACAACATCATCAACATCGTCAAATACGGAAGTAAAGTTTATCGTGGTTAATGTTGTTGAATTAAAAAGTTGAGTATTTGTGCCGGTAAGTACCCCATCCTTATACCCGGTAAATGTTAATGTTACCGAGGAAGGGCTGTTTAATAACGCAACTTTTAATGAAGTTAAATCAAATTGGCCACCGGGAGTATTTAAGGTGGGGTCGGGGTTAGTTTCCGAATTTGGTGCCGCGCTGCGTATGCGTATCTCCGTGATGTTTACCGAGGTGGCCGAGCGGCTAAGGGTTAAGTCATTGGCACTGCTTAAAATTTGAAGGCTTGCACTTGCAGTCCCTTTTATTGTAAATTCATACCCCAGGCCCTGTACTGCAGTATTTGTAGCACTCGAAACATAGGTTTGCGCACCCGAGGAAGATGTTAAAGTTGTTGACGCCTGTGAGGCAAATGTTACCGTGCCTACCGCCGGGCTTTGTGCCACGGCGCTTCCACCCAGCAGTAGTAAAAAAACTACAGCAAAAAGGCCAAGTGGTGTTTGTATTTTCAAGGTGCTTGTAGTTTTGATTAAAAATCACGAAAGTATCGCAAGTGATAATCATGTATAACCTAAACGATAATATCAAGAGCAACCTGTCATATTTTTTAATTGACGTTTTGCCTTGTTGTGATGGTTATACGAGCGCCAAGCCGGTAAGGTTTATTAAAAAACATGATTAAATTCTCTTTTTTTAATCACAGCCTTTATTTTGTAGCTACAGGTATACGATGTATTAAAAAGCGGTAAAAAAACTATTCGCTTAAGAAATTTTTTTTAATAAACTTGAATTGGGCGGGGGTATTTTAATCGGAAATGAACTTTTGCTTATTAGGCAATAGTGAGCCACCCTTGTCGCAATTTTACAACGAGGGGCATCCCGGGATCAATTGACAGTAACAATATCGGGGTGTTGTTGCTGTTGCTTGTTTTAAGTAGCGTAAACTACCTGTTTAATTTTTTACAAATTTTACTTTTCCTAACGATGTCCCGTCTTTCTTCTGCACTTCAATAATATAAACACCGGTTTTAAGCTGTGTAACCCCTTCGGTCCAATAACGGTTGGCCGAGGTTTTCTGCAAAACCAGGTTCCCCGCTGAGTTAAACACCCTTAATTTATAGCTCGGCGATGACATGGTGCTGGGTATGCTTACGTTGATTACCTCGACCGTTGGGTTGGGGAATACGTTTATTAAACCGTTGCCCGCAAGCTTATCGTAAAACACAGTTATAGGCTCCGAGTAGCTTATGCGGCCATCAATATCATTTTGTTTTAAGCGGTATGTATTAATGCCAGAAACCGGGGCACGGTCAACATAGCTATACGCTGCGCTGCCGTCGCTTTGCTTTTCATAAACAGGCTCGTAAGCCGAAGTTGATTTGCTAAGCTTTTCCAGCGTGAAGCCGGTGTAGTTGCTTTCGTTTGCGGTTTTCCAGGTAACGTTTACGCCCTCTGTAATTTTAGCGCCCGAAATATTGGTGAGTAAATATTGCGGCACCGGTTTATGGCGGATAACCAATTCGAAGCGGTTGCCGCCGAAAGTTGCTGTATCGGTAGCAACAAGGTTAAAATTATAAACCCCATACCGGCGGATATCCAACGAATCCTTTTTAAAATGATCTAACAAATAAATATCGTAAAACTCGTCTATATTCCGTACGCCTTCCAGTTTTAGTTGGTATAAACCGGTTGTTGATGCATAAACATGGAGTTTTACGCGGCTGCCCTGATGGTAATCGGGCATTACGTTTACCGCTGCTTTTTTGCCGTCGCTGGATAAGCTGGCCATGCCTACGGTGTTGGTAAGCGGGGCCAGGTAAAGCGCATCGTTTTGATCGTATTTCGATTCGTACCCGGCGCGGAAATAGATGCCCGTATATTCGTAAACATCAGGGTCTTTTTCCATCTTCATGTAAAGCCCGCCTATTAGGGGTGCAGATGATTGCGGCGGAATGGCCATTTTACTTCGTTGCGAAACAGAAGCTATTGTATTACCGCCGTTTCCATCAATAGTTAAAAGATCGGCTTTTGGTGCGCTCATGATAAGCCCGCTGCCGGTTAATTGGGTAGAAGGCACTTTCTGCGATTCGCGGAACTGCAGGAAAGACGTTGCGCTCCGGGCCTGCACAATAAAGCCGCCGCCGCTTACCGCATAACCCTGCAATAAAGGCGACGAATTGCCCAGGGCGGTGTATGCGATATAATTTTGGGAACTACCGCCCTGGCGGGAATTTAATACATATATAGCCGAGATACCTGTTGTAGCATCGTTGTTGTCGGTAGCTACTTGTTGCAGGTTGATTGTTGATGCGTAGGGGTTGCCCATCATGCAAAAGCCCCTTGCTGCGGAATTTGCTGCCGCGTAAGAAAGCAATGCGTCGGCACGATGCCATAACCTCACGTTAAAAGTACCCTGGTTTAAATACCCCGTAGCAGTTAATGTTGCATCCTGCGGAGGTCCACCTGTAGTTGCACTGCCCGTTGTGCGGGAAGCGTTGCCCACAAAGTAAAACAAAAAGCCATTGCCTATGGGTATAGTTACGCTTGGTATAGTTGCCGTACCATCTACGCTATGCAATGTTTGCACATCTGTTGTGCCTACCCGTATAATGCCCACATGCTTACCAGAGGTAAAACTTGCAGGAGTGTTGTTTGCAGCTATGGTTTCTTTATATAAATACAGGGTTGGGGCTATGCTTGTACCGCTAAAGCCACTGCCTGTTCCGCCGGGGCCCCCTGTAAACGCACCATTTTTAATATAGTTTAAATTAAAGGTATTGGTGTTTGCTAATGTGGCAGAGGTTTGATTTACCGGCGACGACATCATCCTGTACCCGCGGTTGGCAGTGCTTAAGCCCCCTGTTAAAAAACGCTCCACACTTACGCTGCCGGTTATTTTATTGCTTGCCGTATTGGTGATTTGGTCTATAGCTGCGCTTTGAGTGGCCGAACTTTTTAGGGTTAACGTGCCGGATGCTGCTACATCAATAGAACCTGCTGTTAGCGTTATAAGGGTATAAACATCAAGCTTGCCGCCGCTGATACTTACTGTTGCCCCGGATGTGGCATTATTTACCACCATGGTACCCACCTGGGCAGGGAAGGTTGTATTGGTGCCAACATAGTTTTGGCTTGCTGCAACCCCGTTCCAGGTGATACCTGAGGAGTTGTTAGAGCTGTATAAAATGCCGTTGGATGTGTTATTGTTGTTGTAAATATTACAGCCCACGCTCAGGGTAAAGCCGTTCAATTCAAAGGTTGCGCCGCTGGCAATGGTTAAGCCCATAACACTGGCATTGGCCAATAACTTAGGGTATCTGCTTAAGCCGGTGGGTATAACCAGCGTGCAGGTTCCATCTAATGGTGGGGCAAACGCAGGGTTGCCTGTTACCGATGAGGTCCAGTTGGCCGCTAAGGTGGGCACGGTGCTGGTGCCACCGGTCCAGGTATAAACTACGCCCCCGCCTAAAGGCCGTTGGGCCGCCAGTACTGCCGTAATATCGGTATTGCTGGTTGTAAAGGTAAGGTAGTTGTTTTGGTTATAGTATTCTGCTTTTATCCAATCGCTTGATTTGGCTGCGTTAGAAACACGTGGCTCATCAATTATGCCGTGAAAATACAAGCTGCTGCCGCCTTCGCCCGCTCCTATATAAAATGGCGATGTTGAGAAAGGGTTGGTTGATGTAGTAAGCGGACTATACTCTACCCCATCTACATAGGTACTGAGTTTTGAACCGGTATAAACGCCCTGCACATAATGCCAGGTGCTTGCAGTAAATGCCGGCGGTGTGGTAGCTACGTTCCGTGTAGATGGCAAGCCCGATTCCGTTTCGGCCTTGTTGTTGCTATATACGCCAAGCTTGTATCCACCCGATGCATAGCCGCTGGCATCCTGGTTGGTCATGATTTTTTGATCGAAGTTTATGGCAGATAAATTTACCCATGCCGAAATGGTAAATGTAGAGGTTATGGTAATGGGGTTGGCTGATACGCGTTGGTTGGTGCCGTTAAAGTTATACGCATTGCCAATTTTACCTGTTACAAGGTTAGCGGCAACCATGTTAGCCGTAGTGCCTGTTTGGCTGTTTACGGTAGCATCGGCGGTGGTAGAGCCGGAGGAAGGCGTTTCGGAAAAATGGTAAACGGCCCGGTAATCGCCTGCCCAGGTAGCGGCGGTAAACGATGCCGGGTGTGCAGGTGCCGAAGAGCCAAAATAAAATTTCAGCGTGGTAGCGGCATTAGTAACCGAAGGGATCTGTACCCATGCCAATAAAGTGCCCGTGCTGGAGTCGAAACTCTCCACCTGGTAAAACAGTTCATTGGTGGTAGAGCCGGTGGTGGAGGTAAAAGCAAAATCGTAGCCATTGGTGCCTCCCGTGGGCGATTGCACGTTGTTGGCGCAGTTAACCCCCGATTTCAAGGCATCCTCTTTTATATAAACTAAAACCGGGAAGTTGGTAAGCGTGGTAGTAATACCCATGGAGTTAGTTGCCAGTGTGATATTCTGGCTAAAGGCGTAATTGCTGGCTGTTACCGGCGCTGTTACAATTATGGTTAAAGTTTGCACATCTGTTAACGAGCCGGTTCCATTATCGGTAGCAGTTACGGTAATACTGTACGTATTGCTCGCCACCGCTGCCGATGCAAAAGTAAGCACCCCGGTGGTAGCGTTTATATTAAATAACGCGCCATCGGTACCGCCCTTGCTGTACGTAATGGTATTGGCATCGGCATCGGTTGCAGTTACTGTTGTAACAGCTGTGGTGCCCGGTGCAACGCTAATGGTAGCCGTTGCCCCTGCACCATTAGAGGTAATAATCGGGGCATCGTTTGCATTGGTAACGTTTATGGTAAGCGTTTGGCTATCATTAAGGCCACCTGCATCTGTTACCGTAACAACAACGGTATAGGCGTTGGTGCCCGCCGCCGAGCCAGGCACCTCAAAGTCTGGCGCGGTTGTAAAGGTTAGCACACCACCTGTGGTAAGCGTAAATTTGGCCGCATCCGCTCCCGTAATGGTGTAGGTTTTTGTATCGCCTGCATCAACATCAGTAGCGGTTACAGTAGTTACTGCTGTAGTATTTTCGGCTACCGAAATGGTTGCCGTAGCGCCGCCACTGTTTGATGTAATTACCGGTGTTTCATTCACATTGGTAACGGCTATGGTAAATGTTTGCGAAGTTGAGTTTACACCATCGGTAGCCTGTACAGTAATATTGTGCGATGTAGCGGTTTCATAGTCGAGCAGGGTGCCATTGGCTACGGTAACTATACCCGTTGTAGCATCTATAGCAAAGCGGCCGCCGGCACTATTTGTTAGCGAGTAACTTATTTTTGCGTTAAAAACCTGAAACTCATACATAGAAAACCCGTAGATACCACCGCGCGTGTTGCCGTGCATTCTTATATACCTTGCAACACTGGTTTGCCCCGATAAGTTCGTCAGGTCGTTTGTTAGGGAGCTATTATTATAGATGCTTTTAATGATTGTGGTAAAAGTTACGTTATCGTTTGATACCTGGATGTCGTAACTTTTGCCATACGCAGCTTCCCATACAATCCTGACCCGGTTTATATCGTAACTGGCGCCCAGGTCAACGGTAAAATCCTGGTTGTCAAAATAAGTACTGCTCCACCGGGTGAAAAATTCGTCGCCATCAACAGCGGCAGAAGCCGGCCAAAAGAACGCATTTTCATATGATGTAGCACTTGCTGATTTATAGAGTGCAAGATTGGTGGTATTGCTAACAGTGCCCGATGAGTAGGCAGTTAGGCCAACCACAGTACCGTTTGCCGAGTTTTCGGCTATGGTGTTGGTGGCTGTATTTATATCGATAGGGGTAGAGGGGGCGGCGGCAATTACTGCTAATTTTATAGCGGCCGTACCGCTGCCGGCGGTGTTAGTAGCTGTTACGGTATAGGTGGCAGATGCGGTAGTTGCAGTAGGTGTGCCGGTGATAATGCCCGTAGTGGTGCTCATAGTTAAACCGGTGGGCAAGGCCGGTGATATTGCGTATGATACGGGCGCGCCCCCAGTACTAAATGGCGATAACGACGATATTGCTGTGTTAACCGTATAATTCTGAGGTGTATTGTAAACAATTGTAGGTTTTGCAAGTATGGTCGTAATATCATCTATCTTAATACCCGTTTGCCCGGCGCTGGTACCTGTACCCGTACCAAAACCGGTAATAACAACATCATCAACATCGTCAAATACGGAAGTAAAGTTTATCGTGGTTAATGTTGTTGAATTAAAAAGTTGAGTATTTGTGCCGGTAAGTACCCCATCCTTATACCCGGTAAATGTTAATGTTACCGAGGAAGGGCTGTTTAATAACGCAACTTTTAATGAAGTTAAATCAAATTGGCCACCGGGAGTATTTAAGGTGGGGTCGGGGTTAGTTTCCGAATTTGGTGCCGCGCTGCGTATGCGTATCTCCGTGATGTTTACCGAGGTGGCCGAGCGGCTAAGGGTTAAGTCATTGGCACTGCTTAAAATTTGAAGGCTTGCACTTGCAGTCCCTTTTATTGTAAATTCATACCCCAGGCCCTGTACTGCAGTATTTGTAGCACTCGAAACATAGGTTTGCGCACCCGAGGAAGATGTTAAAGTTGTTGACGCCTGTGAGGCAAATGTTACCGTGCCTACCGCCGGGCTTTGTGCCACGGCGCTTCCACCCAGCAGTAGTAAAAAAACTACAGCAAAAAGGCCAAGTGGTGTTTGTATTTTCAAGGTGCTTGTAGTTTTGATTAAAAATCACGAAAGTATCGCAAGTGATAATCATGTATAACCTAAACGATAATATCAAGAGCAACCTGTCATATTTTTTAATTGACGTTTTGCCTTGTTGTGATGGTTATACGAGCGCCAAGCCGGTAAGGTTTATTAAAAAACATGATTAAATTCTCTTTTTTTAATCACAGCCTTTATTTTGTAGCTACAGGTATACGATGTATTAAAAAGCGGTAAAAAAACTATTCGCTTAAGAAATTTTTTTTAATAAACTTGAATTGGGCGGGGGTATTTTAATCGGAAATGAACTTTTGCTTATTAGGCAATAGTGAGCCACCCTTGTCGCAATTTTACAACGAGGGGCATCCCGGGATCAATTGACAGTAACAATATCGGGGTGTTGTTGCTGTTGCTTGTTTTAAGTAGCGTAAACTACCTGTTTAATTTTTTACAAATTTTACTTTTCCTAACGATGTCCCGTCTTTCTTCTGCACTTCAATAATATAAACACCGGTTTTAAGCTGTGTAACCCCTTCGGTCCAATAACGGTTGGCCGAGGTTTTCTGCAAAACCAGGTTCCCCGCTGAGTTAAACACCCTTAATTTATAGCTCGGCGATGACATGGTGCTGGGTATGCTTACGTTGATTACCTCGACCGTTGGGTTGGGGAATACGTTTATTAAACCGTTGCCCGCAAGCTTATCGTAAAACACAGTTATAGGCTCCGAGTAGCTTATGCGGCCATCAATATCATTTTGTTTTAAGCGGTATGTATTAATGCCAGAAACCGGGGCACGGTCAACATAGCTATACGCTGCGCTGCCGTCGCTTTGCTTTTCATAAACAGGCTCGTAAGCCGAAGTTGATTTGCTAAGCTTTTCCAGCGTGAAGCCGGTGTAGTTGCTTTCGTTTGCGGTTTTCCAGGTAACGTTTACGCCCTCTGTAATTTTAGCGCCCGAAATATTGGTGAGTAAATATTGCGGCACCGGTTTATGGCGGATAACCAATTCGAAGCGGTTGCCGCCGAAAGTTGCTGTATCGGTAGCAACAAGGTTAAAATTATAAACCCCATACCGGCGGATATCCAACGAATCCTTTTTAAAATGATCTAACAAATAAATATCGTAAAACTCGTCTATATTCCGTACGCCTTCCAGTTTTAGTTGGTATAAACCGGTTGTTGATGCATAAACATGGAGTTTTACGCGGCTGCCCTGATGGTAATCGGGCATTACGTTTACCGCTGCTTTTTTGCCGTCGCTGGATAAGCTGGCCATGCCTACCGTATTGGTAAGCGGGGCCAGGTAAAGCGCATCGTTCTGATCGTATTTCGATTCGTACCCGGCGCGGAAATAGATGCCGGTATATTCATAAATATCAGGGTCTTTTTCCATCTTCATGTAAAGCCCGCTTATCGCCGGCGCAGATGATTGCGATGGAATGGCCATCACAGCATGCTGGCGCCCCCCGGCTAATTCGTCTGCTTTTGGTGCGCTCATGATAAGGCCGCTGCCGGTTAATTGGGTACTCGCCACTTTTTGGCTTTCCTTAAACGTGAGAAAAGATGTAGCTGCCTTTGCTTTAACAATAAAACCGCCACCGCTTACGGCATAACCCTGTAGTAAAGGAGATGAGTTGCCCAAATTTGTATAGCTGATGTAGTTTTGCGCCGTGCCGCCTTTGCGCGAGTTTAGCACATAGATGGCCGAGATCCCGTTTGCTGTAGCGTTGTCGGTAAGAACCGTATTCAGGTTAATGGTAGAGGCATAGGGGTTGCCTACCATACAGAACCCCCTTGCTGCGGCATCTGCTGCCGCGTAAGAAAGGAATGCATCGGCGCGGTGCCATAACCTTACATTAAATGTACCCTGGTTTAAATACCCGGGGGCAGTAATTGTTGCATCCTGCGGAGGGCCGCCGATTAATGCGCTGCCCGTTGTGCGCGATGCATTGCCCACAAAGTAAAACAAAAAGCCATTGCCTATTGGTATAGTTACGCTTGGTATAGTTGCCGTACCATCTACGCTATGCAATGTTTGCACATCTGTTGCGCCTACCCGTATAATACCCACATGCTTGCCCGATGTAAAACTTGTTGTAATGTTGTTTGCCGCTATAGTTTCTTTATATAAATACAGCGTTGGGCCTACACTGGTACCGCTAAAGCCATTCCCTGTTCCGCCTGTGCCACCGGTAAACGCCCCGGTTTTTATATAATTTAAATTAAAAGTATTGGTGTTTGCTAATGTGGCAGAGGTTTGATTTACAGGCGACGACATCATCCTGTACCCGCGGTTGGCAGCACTTAAGCCGCCGGTAAAAAAGCGTTGCACGTTAAATGTACCGGTAATGGCCGCTGTCGACGGCACAACGTCAACAGCTGCAGAGCCCGATGCTGTGGATAGCAGCGTCATTTTTAACGTGCCGCCGGCAAGGGTGGTGCTGGCAGCCATAGTAAGTATACCAAGTGGGGCAACCGTAAAAGTGCCCGTGCCGGTAGCGCCAAGTGTTTTGGTGTTACCCGCGCTAAACGTTACATTATAAAATGCAACGGGGGTTGTGGTATTAGTATTATCTATTGCTTGTGCGTTTGCACGGTCGAAATTAACGGTACCGGCACTGGCTATAAAAGTACCGGGATTGGTATTGCTAAAGGTAGTGCAGGCTATGTTTGTAGTACCACCAGCCAAGGTTAAAGTTCCTGTATTAGTAAAGGATGAACCATTTACATCCAATGTGCCGGTTGAGCCTACATAAGTGCCTGCATTGGAGAACGTTCCTGCTACAGTTGTAGTGCCTGTGCCTGCATTCATGGTACCGCCCACTATCTGGATATTCGTACCCACTGTAACAGTGCCGGCACTAAAATTCATAGTGCCCGAATTTTGCGTGACGGAACCAGTCATTGTCACGTTTCCAGAACCTTGTTGAAACGTTGCTGAAGTGCTATTGATACCACCTGTAGTGGTGAAAAGGCCAGCACCGGTTGTAAACGTGCCACCTGTTAAGGTGGTCAACCCACTAACAGTTAACGCACCGCTTGCTACAGTAAACGTGCCCGAGCTGTATAACGATCCCGCGCTAATAGTGCTGGCGCCGCCTGTAAAAGTACCGGTATTTGTAAAAGCGCCGCCTACCGTAATTGGGTTGGCATAGGTGAAGGCATCCACTGTGCCTGGTGTGGTAAGGTCATTAACTATTAGCAGTGTGCCGGCTGACTTACCTATTTTAGATCCTACACCTATTACAATTAAATTGTAATAGGTCGCCTTCGTAAGATCAATAGGATTTGTTGTCGTACCCGAGGCCGAGCCGAAGCCACCCGTGGTTGTAGCTGTGTAAATATTTGCATTTGCAGCGGTATACGTAGTGGTTGTAGGGCCACCGGTGGTTCCATAAAAGTTTACCGAGCCATACACTGCGTTTTGAATGCTAATTGGATCAACCGAATTTAAAGTTAGGGTTGGGTTTGTACCTGTGTTTGCTGTATTTATGGTGAAATAAGCCGAGTTGGCAATACTTGGCGTACCCGAATTGGTTATTATAATTTTATCGCCTACGGTTACGTCGCCATCGTGTATGGCAAAAGCAGCCCTATTGGTACCGTTAGAGGTTATTGTGATGTCATCGCTTACATTCAGCTTATCTACACTTGAATAGACAAGCGCTTGCCCGGATACACCGCCATTGCTATTATCTCCTACCTGTACATTAGTGCAGTTTATGGTACCGGTACCCGTAAAAGTGTTTGTATAAGCAGTGGTGGAACTACTCAGATTTTGTGTAATAGTACCTGAAATCGTCAAAGTGCTGTTAACAGTTAAGGTAGTTGCTTTTGTGGTGCCGAGGATCATATAGTAACCTACAGCAGGTACCGAAACAATTGGCTGGTTGTTAAATGTTACCACACCAATACGGACCGGGGTACTGGCCGTTGGCACGCTTCCGGTGCTCCAGTTACTGCTAACGTTCCAGGCCGACGAGGTATTGCCGTTCCAGTCTGCGCTGTTAACAAAGCTTATAGTCCCGCTTGTTGCACTGGTGTTTGTAAAAGGAAGGGATGTGGGGCTATTTGTTGGCTGCTCGTACACAATGGCAACGCCCGTAACCGAAAAAGTACCCGTGGGTGGGTTGCCGTAGTTTAATACGCTTTTGGTTGTACCGGTAAAAAAATAATACTGTGGCGTAGAAAGCGTCCCATCGGTATTTCCGCTGGTGCTTACCGTATCAACTAAACTGTTGGCGTAAATCCTGTTAGGGGCTCCCTGGTCAAGTGCGGTTGTACTTACCTGCCTGTCGCTCGTTGTCGAATAAAACGAATCATAAGATTTATACATCCCGCCGGTGGTATTAAAATAATCGTTCAACCCAAAAGACGAAGTAGCAGAAAGATACATTTGGCTGCCAAATGCAAAATTGCCGCGCGATTGTACTTGTAAACCATAAAAAATTACTGTTTGGTCTTGGGTATACGGCACCGGCGTAATGCCGTTTGATGCTGAGTTGGCGCCAGTGCCAACAAATGCCAGCACACGGGTGTACATGTCAAATTTATCCCACTGAAACCGGCGTGTTGTAGTGCTGGTGGTTTCAAGGTAAGAATAATTATAAGTGCTTAAACCACTGCCGGTAGTACCGGTAGAAATAGTAACCAGGGTTTTCGCAGTGGTCATGCCGGCAACGTACAGATCCATGTAAATTGCCCAGCTACCACTCCTAAGCCTTTGTACTTTTATCATGTACGCGTTTTGGTCGTTCGGTAAAGCAGTTGAAAGTAAACTGTTGTAACGGCCAGATCCCGCTACGTTATCGTAACGGTAGCGTAAAACCAGGTTGGTGCCTACGTGCGAAACATATATGCCCTGCATATTATTAACAGCGTAAGTACTATTGCCAATTAACCAGTAGCGCCAGGAGTTGTTGCCGGCCGTCATTACATCAGGGTCGTCGTTTGCAGAAGTGGTGGTATTTTTATAAACAAAGTTCCATTCAAGGTCGTTCACCGCCATATTAACCCCTGTACCGCCGCTTCCCAAAAAATCCCAGCGGATGGCGCCAATTGCACTTAAGCTTTTTGATTCGAGGCTCACGGTGCCTTCAAGGGGTGATGTTGTAGAGGCATCAATAGTAACCGAAGTACCCCCGGTTGGGCGGGTAGCGTTACCAACGCCGGAGGCTCCCAACGAGCTAATGGTGCCCGCAGTGGCGCTTGCAAAGTTGTTGTAGTAGTAAGTCAGGTTATCACTCGTTTCCTGCGCATATGCTTTTGAGTTAACTATACTCAAAAAACTTGCTGCAAAAAACCAAGAAAGTAATATTTTCTTCACAATTTTTATTTTTAACACAATAAATTTAATTCTTAGGATAGTAATACAAAAATTGTGCAGCTGAACGTAAAATGCCGAATTAAAAATTGATAGTTGTTGTACGCAAAAAATACGCCCGGGGTTCGATAATATTTACCGGATAAGCGCTTCGGCCTTAATTAAATTATGGGGCGGTATTTGCCCGGGTAGTGGAACATAACCCGTACATAGAATTTGCTTTTTTTCTTTTGGTGCTAGCCGCTGGTGCAGCAACGTATAAGCGTGTTTGATATAGTACGCTTTTTTGGCAGGTTTAAACGAAGGGAAGTATCAGGCATTGCATTTTATTCAAGCAAACTGTAATTGATGGGTATTGAGGCTGTGGGTATGTTTTCGCTGCCCCGGCTATAAATATGCCAGCGTAAAGCCTTTTTACGATGGAGTAGGAAGCAAATAAAATAATCCCTTGCTTCCTATTCCATCGTCGGTTTTTGTTGGCGGCGCTAACCTTTAGTTTTTTATAAACTTGCTTTTGCCTAACGAAGTGCCATCCTTTTTTATCACTTCAACCATATACGCGCCGGTTTTAAGGGTGCCGATATTTTCGCTCCAATTGTTGGTGGTTGATGATTTTTGCAGGATAAGGTTGCCCGACGAATTGTATAAACGCAGCAGGTAAGTAGTAGCAGCCGGTTGGCCCGGTATGCTTACATTCAGTGTTTCAACCGTAGGGTTGGGGAATACGCTGATCAGGCCTTTTGCGGCATTCTTATCGTAAAATATGGTTACCGGCTCCGAGTAGCTTATCCGGCTGTCAATATCATTTTGTTTTAGCCTGTAGGTGTTATTGCCCGAATTTGGCGTGCGGTCTGTAAATGCATAGGTGCTGCTGCCATCGCTTTGCTTCTCATAAATAGGCTCGTAGGCGGCGGTCGCCTTGTTCATTTTCTCCAGTGTAAAGCCGGTATAGTTACTTTCGTTTTGGGTTTCCCAGTTTACCTTTACGCCTTCGTTAGCCTTGCTTGCCGTAAAGTTGGCCAACAAATATTCGGGCAGGGGTTTACGGCGGATGGAGAGCGCGAAACGGTTGGCGCCGAAAGTGGCGGTATCGGCAGTGTTTAAATTAAAATCGTAAACACCGTAGCGGCGGATATCAAGCGAATCTTTCTTAAAACGGTCCAGCAGGTAAATATCATACAAGGCATCAATATTGCGTATCCCTTCCAGCCTTAAATGGTACAGCCCGCTGGTATTGGCTGTTACATTTAGTTTTACTCGGCTGCCGTTATGGTAGTCGGGTAAAAGGTTAACAGCTGTTCTTACCCCGTCGGATGATAAGCTCGACATGCTAACCGGGGCAGTAGGCCCTGTCAGGTAAACGGCGTCAGCACCTTCATATTTTTCCGAATAGCCTTTTTTAAAGTAAACCCCACAATAATCAAAAACCTGATCATCCTTTTCCATTTTCACGTAAAACCCGGTTACCGCATCGCTTGTGGTAGGCGGCTGCGCAGCCATCAGTTTTTTCTGAGATGCAGTTAAGGCACCCCCCATAAGCTTACCATCTGCAGTGATTGCCTGGGCATTTGGAGCGCTCATGATTAAATTGCTACCGGTTAATTGCGTGGTCGACTTTTGCGATTCTTTAAACGTTAAAACGGAAGTAGCGCTGGCGGCACGAACAAGAAAGCCGCCGCCACTTACTGCATACCCTTGTACCAAAGGCGACGAATTGCCCGATGATGTATAAGCAACATAATTTTGATTGACGCCCCCTTTGCGCGAGTCTAACTCATAAATAGCTGTTATGCCGGTGGTAGCGTTGGCATTATCGCTAAGCACCGTATTTAGGTCGATGGTAGATGGGTAAGGGTTGCCTACCATATTAAAACCGGGCGCTGCTAACGCAGCTGTGTACGATAATTTACCGGCACCATTTGTTGGTGTATACCATAAATTTACGTTAAATGTACCCTGGTTTATATTGCCGGTGGAGGTAGTAGTAGCATCTAACGGTGCAATTGCTGATGAGCCCGAAGTGCGGGAAGCCGGGCCTACAAAATAAAACAGGTAACCATTACCTACAGGTAAGGTTACGGTTGAACCATCAGACAATACCAGGGTGGATGCGTTTACAGTGGATATGCCAAGGTGTTTGCCGGATGTAAAAGTTGTGTTGCTTGGCGTACGGGTTTCTTTGTAAAGGTATAGCGTTGGGCCCGCGCTGGTACCGCTAAAGCCACTGCCTGTACCACCTGGGCCGCCGGTAAATACACCGTTTTTAAGGAACGACAGGCTATACGTACTGGCATTTGAAAATGCTGCCGCAGTTTGGTTTACAGGGGATGAGAGCATGCGGTAACCACGGTTGCCCGACAGTCCGCCACCCGTAAAAAAGCGTTGTACATTTGCGTTGCCGGTTATCGAGGCACCGCTTGGTATTACATCAACCATTGCAGACCCGTTTGCGTCTGACCGTAAAGTAAGCACGCCGCCGGCCGCCAGCGTGGCGCCAGTGCCCATGGTTACTATCCCGGTACTTGCAACATAAAACTGGCCTGTGCCCGACATAGTTTTTACCCCCGTGCCGCTAAAAGTGACATTGTTAAATATGGTGCCGTTTGTAGAGTTGTCTGCCAGCGCTTGCGCGGTAGTCCCATTATTAAATATTATAGTGCCTGCACCGTAAGTAAAGGTACCTGCGTTGGTATAGGCCCCTTTAAAAGTTGTGGTACCTGTGCCTGCACTAAAAGTGCCGGTTGAAGCATTTGAGAAAGGCCCTGTAACGGATAAGGTGCCGGGGCTTGCGCCGCAGTTTAAAGTGCCAGGCCCTACAGAGAGGCCATTGCCAATGGTAAACGCACCTGTGCCGCCGTTCAAAATACCACCGGTTATGGCCACGCCTGTGCCTATACCTACCGTACCGGCACTAAAATTCATGGTGCCGGAGAATAACCGCATTGAGGTAGTGAGGCTTACGTTGCCCGAGCCCTGTTGGAAGGTACCCGTGGTATTGTCGAGGCTGGTTGTGCTAAAAAGGCCCGCACCTGTGGTAAAAGTACCCCCGGTTAACACGGTGCCGCCGTTAGCCGTAAGTGCGCCACTGTTACCTGTAAATGTACCTGCGTTATTTAATGCGCCGGTTAGTGTGAATGCGCCGCTTCCCTGTTTAATAGTTGCGCCGGATACGTTGGTAGTTACGCCGGTTACATTCAAAATGGCGTTATTGGTTGTAAAATCAACCGTTGGTGTGGTAGATGCTGTGGTGCTAAATGTGCCGCTCACGGTTAAGGTGCCGCTGTTGGGTGTTTTTGTGCCCGAGCCGCCAAACGCAATGTTGGTGTAAGTAACGCCCCCGCTTAAACCCGTAATAGCAGAATTGGTATAAACCGTTTGCGCCGCCCCGGTATAACCAATAGTGGCCCCGCTACCGTTAAAACTGATGCTATTTAAAGCAGCGTTGGTTGTTTGCAGGCTGCTCAGCGGGCTGGTGCCGGTAAAATTTAACGTTGCATTAGTTACTGTTAATGCCATTTGCACACCACTTGAGCCGTTGAGTATTGCCGTAGTAAGGTTTGCAGCGGTTACGGTACCGCCTGTAATGAAAAATTTCGAATCGATATCTCTTTGGCCTGTCGTATTATTGGCAGTAAGATTAATATTACCGGATAGTGTGAGGCTTGTTATGGAAGATGTTAAACCTGTGAACGAGCTATTGTTAGTAGGCGTTGTGTTATCCCCCACATTTAAGTTAACAGCAGCAATGCTACCCGCACCAGAAATAGTAATCGAAGTACCACTGTTATTGATGTTAGAGGTTACTGTAATATCGCCACCAACGGTAAGCGTACCGGACGTTACGGCCAAACTATTGGCGGCTTGGCTAACGGTGCCCAAAATTACCTGGCCGATAGATGTATTGGATGAAACCGTTGGGGTTCTCGGATAAGTGCTCGCGTAACCGATCCGCGCACAATCGTATTGGCCCGGTACGTTATTGGAGTTGCCATTGGCATCTTTCCAGTTTTGCTGTGTACCCCAGGCGGTGCTGGATGCACCCGTCCAGTCAAAGTTCCTGCCGCTGGTATAAACTGTATTGGTGCCTAAATTGGTAACGCTGCTTACACCGGTAACATTTTGCGCAACGGAACCGGCCGCAGGCAAAGTAAATACAATTTGATTGGCCAAACCGGAGTTTGTGTTTACGCTAACGTTGAGTACTAAATAAAAATAATAGGTGCCTGTAGCAAGGGAAGGCATGCTGGTGATGTTGATTTGCCCGGAATTGAATTGCAGGCTGCCGTATTGGGTAGCACCTATGGCGGCCGATGGCGAAGCTGAACCGGCGTTAGCCAGGTACCCGGTAAACATAGCATTGGTGTTTACAGAGGTTGTGCCGTTAGATGTTGTATTGATATTAATAACTTGCGGCGAATAAGGCCCATTAGTTACCGCCACCTGGAAACCAAAAACAACCTGGTTGGTGTTGCCCTGCTGCAGGAAGGTACTGGCATTGCCCGCTAATGCGGTAAAGGTAACCGTTACAGCGTAACACCTGGAAGCCAATAAATTTACCGATAAAAGGATTGTGATATAGAAAGACTTACTTATTATCTTTTTCAAAATTTAAAAGCATTAGGTTGTACTAATGCAAATTTAGTAAAAAGTGTTGCAAATCAATTCATTAAGTGCAATAAATGCCGCAATAAAAGAAGATGTACCTAATACACCCAAACGCTTAACCATTAAGAAAATACACCCACTTTTGCTATACTATCGTTATATATTTTATTGTTTGCCGAAAAAAATAAACTTTAAATAACAGTTGCATCATTTTGAAAAACGTAAAAAAATCCAGATAAATTCAGTTACTCAAATTTGGAGTGCGAATTTTGCCTGCGGGACGTAATTTGCGGAGAAAAATTATCGGTTTTTCCATTTTTTAATCCGCCGTTAAATGTGGAAACTTGTACATACGCCTGCTTATATTTTATATGGGAAAACATTACCCGGCACTACTGTTCAATTTCTTAATTTTTTGTTGTATTTCGCCGGCGTTTGCACAAAAACCCCTGGTTGATGCCGCCAAAAAGCAGGAGCTTAACCGCATCTCTGCACAAGCCAACCAAACATTTACCGCCGGGCAACAAAAAGCAATTTCGCTTGCAAAAAGCCGCGGCTGGGCTATCCGCAGTAAAACAAAAACGGGTAACCTTAAAACGTTGCAGGGCATCAACAGCCTTGGTTTCCCGGTGTATTTGGTTACACACAATAACACCATTGCAGCGGCCACTGTTGGCACCAACGCGGTACAACCCGGTGGCACTTTGGGGCTTAACCTATCGGGATCAAGCACCTTCCTCAATAACAAACTCGCCATTTGGGATGGCGGATCGGTGTACAGCCCGCATGTAGAATTTGCGGGCAAAACAATAACCTCAAAAGACAATGCTTCGGTGTTAGACCACTCCACCCACGTGGGAGGTACCATGATAGCCAAGGGCGTTTACGGCCCGGCAAAGGGCATGGCCTTTAATACGCTTGTTTTAAACTCCTGGGATTTTGATAACGATGTATCCGAAATGAGTGCCGCCGCCCCGGGCTTGCTGCTTTCCAACCACTCGTATGGCGATGTGGCCGGCTGGGAATACAATAGCAGCGCAAGCCATTGGGAATGGTACGGCTTGCCCGGTGATACGGTGGATTATAATTTTGGCTTTTACGATTCCCGCGTACAAACCTGGGACAGGATAGCCTATAACGCGCCTTACTACCTCATTGTAGAATCGGCAGGCAATAGCCGGGCCAGCAACGGGCCGGCAGTTAACGGCGACGATTATTATGGTTATGCGTCGCGAACCAATTCCACTATTGTAAATAAAGGAAAACGGCCACCCGGCATCAGCAGTAACGATGGGTACGATATCATCAGCACCACGGGTAACGCCAAAAATATATTAACCGTTGGGTCGGTTGGCCCGCTGCCAAACGGGCCGGTTAACCGCAGCGATGTGGCTGTTTCTTACTTCAGCAGCTGGGGGCCTACAGACGATGGCCGCATTAAACCCGATTTGGTTGCCGATGGCGAAAACGTATTGTCTACAGGCGTAAACAGCCCAAATTCCTACCTTACTTTATCAGGTACATCCATGGCGGCACCAGGCGTAACGGGTTCGCTTTATTTGCTGCAGGAGTATTATGCACAAAAAAATGCCGGCGCCTTTATGCGTGCGGCCACTTTAAAAGGGCTTGCCTGCCACACCGCTTTTGATGCCGGTAATGTTGGGCCCGATTATGTTTATGGCTGGGGGCTGCTTAATATGCGCGCCGCCGCACAGGCCATTACCGATAATGGCACAAAAAGCATGCTTAGCGAAAACACGCTGGCCCAGGGGCAGTCGAAAACCTTCGAAGTAACGGCATCAGGCAACGGGCCGCTGGCGGTCTCGATTTCCTGGACAGATCCGGAAGGTACGCCAACGGCCGAAGGCACCATTAACAGCCGTGTGCCTAAACTGGTGAACGACCTCGATATCCGCGTGAGCGATGGCACAACTACCTTTAAGCCCTACGTTTTAAGCCCGGGCCAACCATCGCTTGCTGCTACAACCGGCGATAACATCCGCGATAATATAGAGCAGGTGTACATTGCCAATGCCACGCCGGGTAAAACATACACCATCACTATATCGCATAAAGGCACCTTGTCATCGGGCAGCCAGGCGTACTCGCTTATTGCAACGGGCATTGGCGGTGCAGCATACTGCGTTTCGGCACCTTTATCCACCGCCGATTCGCGCATAAATAACTTTACCTTATCCAACATCAATAACACCCCTGCGGCGGGCTGTACCGGTTATGCTGATTACACCGGGCTAACCCTGCAGTTAGAACAGGCAAAAACTTACCCCTTTAGTATTACCCTGGGCACTTGCGGGGGCAATTTTAATAAGGCAGCCAAAATATTTGTAGACTGGAACGGCGATGGCACTTTCGAGCTGGCCGCAACCACAACCGTTACCGCCGGCACGGCAACCTATACCGGTAATATTACAGTGCCGTTAACAGTAGTGCCGGGTAACTTTGGCGTGCTGCGTGTTGTATTGGCCGAAACAACGGACGCCACAACCATAACGGCCTGCGGCACTTACGCCAAAGGCGAAACCCAGGACTACCGGGTGCAGTTTTTTAAACCGGCTGCCGATGCAGGGGCATCGGCCATTGTAAATGCAGAGGATGGCACCTCCTGTGCAATAGCTACGGCAGTAACCGTAAGGCTAAAAAATTATGGCAGTGCCAACATCAGTAATGTGCCGGTTACGGTTACCGTAACATCGCCAAATGGCACATTGGTTACTTTTAACGAGGTTTATACCGGCACCATCAGCCCGCTGGATGAGGTTGATTTTAAGTTAGATGGCAAGTT
>NZ_CAMLOV010000084.1 GCF_946481715.1 uncultured Mucilaginibacter sp.
GACACAGCTATTTATACAATAGGTTACAATAACGTAACCAAAAAGAAAACTATAACGAGGTATTTTTCATCCGCCTACAATCATTATGGAAAGGATTCGATATCAGATATTTTTAGGGATACCATGTTATGCGAACTAAACAAAAAGGGAACCTTGGATTGTCACAGTATCCACCGGCGTAGCGGCAATGTTGAAAACGAAACGGTTTATGATAAAGCTGGCAACCTAACACGATTAAAAATGATTTTTTTGGATACGAAAGTCGAACCGGATATCCATGAATATAAATATGATTCTTTACATCGGCTAATTGAAAACAAACTGCGTGATGAAAAACATGAAGCTTTAATAAAAACATCTTTTAAATACATTGGGCAAGACGCTCATGGTAATTGGACAAAAAGGGAGGCCTACCATCAAAACTTTTGGCCTATGGAAAAATATAGCCGCACCGATACCGTAACCCGCACCATCGCTTATTATTAATAGACGTCGCAATGTAACACCCCTTACTAATGTCATTTGCTGCTTGTGGCTTGCTCGTTCGGTATAGCATTGGGTTACTTAAAGAGGCTTCAACCCAAACTTCACCGCCAATTCATTTAAGTCTTTCACAACGGCGTCTACTAAAGGGATGCCATTTTTCATTCTATCCTGCTCTGCTTCCAGCTCAGGTTCGCCCGGGATGATGACCTTTTGCGAGGGGTCGACCGTAGAGGCCGATTTAAAGCGTTGTATCCAGTTATCTATGTCGCATTTAAACTCCGCAGCGGGGCGAAAGCCATCTACCCGTATAGCGCCTAAAAAATGCCCTATGCCCTTACCGGGCGGATTGGCTGGCGGTTCTAAAAACGACACAAACGGCGGCACCCAGGGGCCATAGTTTGCGCCCGATAAAACGCCCGATAATATATCAACTGTAGCACTCAGCCCGAAACCTTTGTGGCTGCCATGCTCGCGGTCGCTACCGAGCGGAAGGAGCGACCCGCCGGATTTGAGGGCGTGCGGATCTGTTGTAAAATTACCTTGCGCGTCCTGTATCCAGCCTTGGGGCACCTGTTTGCCACTACGCTGAGCAATTTCCAGCTTGCCGTTGGCGGCTGCAGAGGTTGCCATATCTACAATTACGGGCGGGTATTGCCCTGCCGGGAAAGCGTAACACATGGGATTAGTGCCCAGCAGGCGCTCGTTTGCAAACGTAGGCGCTACCAGCGGACTGGCATTGGTCATGGCGAAGCCGATCATATCCTGCTCAACCGCCATTAATGCATGGTAGCCTGCAATACCAAAATGGTTGGAGTTGCGTACCGATACCCACCCCGAGCCGTAAATTTTTGCTTTCTCAATAGCTATTTGCATGGCAAAGGGTGCAATTACTAAACCGAGCCCGCTATCGCCGTCAACCGTGGCGGTGGTGGCCGTTTCATAAACTAACTTGATATCCGGCGTGGCGTTGATGCGTTGTTTCTCCCAAAGGCGGATATACCCGCTGAGGCGGGCAACACCGTGCGAATCGATACCCCGCAAGTCGGATTTGAGCAGGACATCAGCAGCCAGTTGTGCGTGCGCATCGCTGCAGCCCATGGACAGGAAGATGTTTTGAGTGAATTGGCGTAAGTCGGGTTCGGATACGAGCATGTGTAAAGATATGTATTCTGTTGCATCCACCAGAAAATCGAAAATACTCTATCTGGTTAACTTTTTACTATGAGTTAATAGAAAGCATTTATTATTGCCATTTCATACGATATTCGATCGGGCCGGTAGCAATAATCGATTGGATTTTAAATAAAAGCATGCCGGCATCAACCGGCATTTTTTGTTTGCGGCCTATCCGAATGCTTATTATTTCGCCGAAACTTTACGCACATGGCTTTGATCGGAAACGTAAATATTGCCTGCCGCATCGATAGTAATTCCTTGCGGCGCCCAGAAGCTTGCAGATGCAACAGTGCCGTCGACTTCTCCCTGGTCGCCGGTGCCGGCATAAGTGCTTACGGTTCCATCAGGCGTTATCTTGCGAATTTTTGCATTTCCGAAATCGGCTAGGTACAGATTGCCGTCCTTGTCGGCAACGATGCCCGACGGATAATTGAATGATGCGGCCGGCCCTTTGCCGTTTGTGTCACCTATTACACCGCTACCCGCAAGGGTTGTAACGGTACCGTCCGGTGTTATCTTACGGATCTTGTGAGAACCTTCATCCGTAACGTAAAAATTGCCGGCACCATCTATAGTTATTCCAAACGGAAAATTAAAAGCTGCTGCTGTACCTTTGCCATCTGTTGAGGCTTTTGTACCGCTACCCGCAAAAGTACTTACTACACCGGCCGGGGTAATTTTCACGATCAGGTTTCTATCGGCATCAGTAGCATATTTGTTTCCGGTTTTATCAACAACCACGTCCAGGAAATTAGCGCCTGGTACTGTTGCTTCGGTTGTAACAACGGCATCAGGAGTTACCTTTCGTATAGTGGCATGGTCTGCTACATAAAGATTGCCATCTGCACCCATCTGCATGCCTGCCGCAAACGAAAAACTTGCCGCCGTACCCGTACCGTTAATTATGGCATGCGTAGCATTGCCTGCAAAAACTGTCAGTATGCCCGTATTAGATAACCGGCGCAATTTACGGTCGATGCAAACCGAGTATATATTACCGCCTGCATCTCCAACTATACCCCAGTTATCGGCGGTGCCAAACTCGGCAGGGCGGCCGTCATTCGCATTCACGGTAGTCACCTCGGTAGTATATATATAGGTAAAAATTGGGCCATTAGCCGTGGCAGCACCCAAAACGGAAACTATTACAGGCCCGGTGCCCGCACCCGCCGGTACTTTTACGCTGAGGTGCGTAGTAGTTGCTACCAAAACCACCGCGGTTTTACCATTAAACATCACCGTATTGTTAGGGATATTAGTGCTAAAGCCTGTTCCGTTGATAGTTACACCTGTATCATAAGGCCCTTCGGTTACGCTGAGCGAGGTAATAGTTGTGCCTGTTTCCGAAGGTGTGGGGTTGCCACCACCTTTTTTACATCCGGTAAAAAAAAATACCGATACAATAACTAATCGGGAAATAGAAAGTAAGTGTTTTTTCATTAACCAAGAATTTTGTTTTTGCAATAAAGTTTAGTGTTGTGAAAATACGTATTTAGATGGATTTTTAATACCAAAACAATCAGGGCAAACCCTTTGGGTTTTGACGGCTACGCTAACAATGGCGAAATACTATTACAAGCCGTCCAATTGCTTTAAATATTCCAGCCCTTCCGGCCACCTATTATGCCCCGAACCTGCATTGATATGCGCTGCGTCGCCAATGTTAATTAATTTGCTGCCCCAGGCATCGGCAAATTGCGTGGCACGCGGCAGCGTCACGTAAAAATCGTTACTACTGGCTACGGCTATCGATGGGAATGGTAATTTTGTTAACGGAACCGGTGCAAAGCCGGTAGTACCCGGCGGGTAACTTTCGGCCTCAGTATCGCTTGGGGCTACCAGCAGTGCCCCTTTTATTTTTGTGCCATATTTTTGCGTCCAAAAAGCAACGGTTGCACATGCCAGGCTATGCCCAACCAATATTACGCTTGCCGGGTTATACGAGCTAACGGCTTGTTCGATATTTTCAATCCAGTCGCTGCATACGGGCGTTTCCCAGTCTTTTTGTTGAATGCGGCGGAAGCCATAGGTGTCTTCCCAGTACGTTTGCCAATGCTGCGGCCCGGAGTTACCCAAACCAGGTAGGATAAGAATGGAAGAGTTGAAATTCATGGGGTAAAAAATAACAAACTTAAGATAGGCGTTTTTTAACGAAATACCAATGAGCCGGGGAGATAAAGCTAATCGTTTCAATTACTCCGTCAACACCGTAAACTTAAACTCCAGCGGCTCAAAATTGCGGATAAGTTCATCGATAAATAGCTGCCCCCACTTTACGTAGGATAAGCCGAAGTTTTCCTGGCGTTCCTGCAGGCTGTTTTTTGGGAAGAGGTCGTCTTTAATATGTTCTATCTGTTCCAGGCGCGTTTGGTAGTTGCGCTTTTCAGCCTTCACCAGTTTCTTTTGGAAGTTATCCATGGCATGTTTCAGCCTTGCTTGTACGGCGGCAGCAGAAGGTGATAGCGTCGGATCTATTTTGTGGGAGCGCAGTCTTATTTTATCAAAGGTGCGTTCAATTTCGCGCCATTCTTCGGCGAGGGTAAGGTCGTGGCTACTGTGTTTTTGCACCCAGCCGTTTTTAATATCGTCGGTACTTTTAAACAGGTCGGCAGACGAAAGCTCCATGCTTTTTATTTTGGCGGCGGTTTCCCTACGGATAACCAAGCCTGAATTACGCAGGATAAGGATAGGAAAATCTACACCGTAAAAATCGAAATTCGATTTCAGCTCCAGCCAGTAAACTACTTCGGCACCACCGCCAATGTAGGCAATGTTGGGCAGGATGCATTCCTGGTAAAGCGGCCGCATCACTACGTTGGGGCTAAACCTTTCGGGAGTGGCAGCTATCTCTTTTCTTAGTTCTTCTTCGGTGAAGCTGATATCAGTGTTGTTAACCTTATATACGCCATCCTCGAAAACAAGGCGTTCGCGCAGGTGTTCCTTCAGGTAAAAAAAGTTTATCTCGCGCGGGTTTACCTGTATATGCACACCAAGATGTTGCAGCTTTTCGTTTACGGCGCTGATATTTTTAAAGCTGTTTTGTTCGATGATATCCCGCTCTATGACAGGGGCGAAGGACTGTTTAAGGCGATGGTCGTCGGCATCAATAATTACCAAACCGTAACGGCCAAACAGGGCGTTCACCAGGTAACGGGTAGCATCGGCCAG
This sequence comes from uncultured Mucilaginibacter sp., assembly GCF_946481715.1. Next base: position 4,831 of record NZ_CAMLOV010000084.1, read on the forward strand.
TTTATCAAAAGCTGTGTAAGCAGTTTCCACCATTTCGCCTAACTCGGTAGAGTGCCCATCAATGCCCAATACGCCTTTATATTGGTTAAGCGCCTGGCGCATGGTATCAGGGTTAATGCGGCCGGTTGCGCCGGATGCCTCGTACCACCAGTGTACCTTTTTGCCGCCGATGTTTGTGTAATTGATCTCAGCGAAATCATGATCCTCGGATGCCATCCAGTAAACCGGCACAAATTCCTTATCCGGGTGTGCATCTTTCAATTCGCGGCAAAGCTTGATGGCGGTTACTATCTTGTAAATAAAATAAAGCGGGCCGGTAAAAATATTAAGTTGGTGGCCGGTAGTGATAGTGAAGGTATTATCTGCCCTAAGCGATTCAATTTTCTTACGGACAAACTCTGCTGCTTCTAATTCGGGCGTGCCTTTTTGGGAGTTTTTGAAGTATTGCTCGGTCAAAACCTCCACCAAAAGCTGCCTGTCGGCGATAACCTTTTTGTGTTCGAAAAATTCTGCGAAACCTTTTAGCGTGGGGCGGTGACTGTAAAATGATCTTAACTCCGGCACATCGTCCAGGTAGTCGATAACGGTTTGGGAAAAGTATCCCGTTTCTTTATAGTCAATACAGGCAGCGTCCATTTGATTTACGATTTTAGATTTGCGATTTACGATTTGGCCTGCAAATCGATATCGCTTATCGGTATGCCGAATTTAGATTTTAAAATCCTAAATCAAACATCGTGCTGCTAAAATCGGGTTATTTTACAATTTGTCCATAAAGATCAAAGTCTTCGGCAGTGTTGATTTTTACGTTAACGAAGCTGCCAACGGCTGCGTAATCAACACTGGCATCTATCAGCACCTCGTTATCTACCTCGGGCGAATCGTACTCGGTACGGCCAACAAAGTAGCCGCCATCTTTTTTATCAACCAGCACTTTATAGGTGTTGCCTATTTTTTCCTGGTTTTTATCAAAGCTGATGCTTTGTTGAATTTCCATAATCGCATCGGCGCGTTCCTGTTTTACGTCTTCGGGTACATCATCAACCAAAGAGTGGGCGTGTGTTTTTTCCTCGTGCGAGTAAGTAAAACAACCAAGGCGGTCGAACTTAGTATCGGCAACCCATTGCTGCATTTCTTCAAAATCACGCTCTGTTTCGCCGGGGTAACCGGTAATGAGGGTGGTACGCATGGCAATGTTTGGCACGCGATCGCGGATCTCGTTCACCACATCAATAGTTTTCTGCTTGGTTAAGCCGCGGCGCATCGATTTCAGCATACTATCGGTAATGTGTTGCAGCGGCATATCCAGGTATTTGCAGATATTGTCGCGCTCGTTCATTACATCTAAAACTTCCATCGGGAAACCAGCGGGGTAAGCATATTGCAGGCGGATCCACTCCACACCGTTTACATCGCTTAAGCGGCGCAGCAATTCATCTAAGTTACGTTTGCCGTATATATCCAAACCGTAGTAGGTAAGGTCCTGTGCAATCAGGATGAGTTCTTTTGTGCCGTTTTTCACCAGGCTTTCGGCGTTTTTCACCAATTGCTCGATAGTGGCGCTTACGTGCTTACCACGCATTAAAGGGATGGCGCAGAAAGAGCAGGGACGGTTACAACCTTCGGCAATTTTAAAATACGCAAAGTGCGAAGGAGTGGTTAACAGGCGTTCACCAATCAATTCGTGGCGGTAATCGGCACCAATGTTGGTGAGGATATTTTGAAGGTCGTTGGTGCCGAAGTAGGCATCAACATTGGTGATCTCGGCCTCCAGCTCGGGTTTGTAGCGCTCGCTTAAGCAACCGGTAACGATAACCTTACCTACTTTGCCTTGTTCTTTTAGTTCGCTGTATTGCAGGATGGTATCGATAGATTCCTGCTTAGCATTATCGATAAACCCACAGGTATTGATGACGATGATATCGTTGTTACGCAGCTTTTCGGCCTCGTGCACCACATCAAAGGCGTTGCCCTTTAGCTGGCCCATCAGTACTTCGCTATCGTATATATTTTTTGAACAGCCAAGGGTAACCACGTTTACACGGGGTTTAGCAGTTAGTATTGGCTTGCTTATTGTTTTTGTCCTCATTATTATTTCTCAATCCGTCATTGCGAGGAACGAAGCAATCTCTGAACTATGCACTTGGATATGCTAATCGGGAGATTGCTTCGTTCCTCGCAATGACGTTTATTATATTATTTGCGGATGCTGCGCATCCTTATCACTACGATTTAAAAAGACTGTTAACGAATGCCTGCCTGTCAAACAATTGCAGGTGATCTACCCCCTCGCCTACGCCTATATATTTTACTGGGATCTTAAACTGGTCTGATATCCCTATCACTACGCCCCCTTTTGCGGTGCCGTCGAGCTTGGTTAACGCCAGGGCATTTACTGCGGTAGCTTCTGTAAACTGTTTGCACTGCTCAATAGCGTTTTGCCCGGTTGATGCATCCAGTACCAGCAATATTTCGTGCGGCGCGCCGGGGATAACCTTTTGCATTACGTTTTTTATTTTGGTGAGCTCGTTCATCAGCCCTACCTTATTATGTAAACGGCCGGCGGTATCAATAATTGCCACGTCGTCGCCATTAGATACTGCCGAACGCAGGGTATCATAAGCAACAGAAGCAGGATCGGAGCCCATAGCTTGTGCTACTACCTTAACGCCAACACGCTCACCCCAAAGTTTTATCTGGTCTACCGCAGCTGCGCGGAAGGTATCGGCAGCGCCAAGTACTACCTGATTGCCGGCTTGTTTCAGCTTATGTGCCAGTTTGCCAATGGTGGTAGTTTTACCCACGCCATTTACGCCAACCACCATTATTACATAGGGCTTATGGTTGCCATATTCAAAATTCTCAAAATCGTTGCTGTTATTTTCGGCAAGGAGCTGCTGGATCTCGTCCTTCAGCATCTTGTTCAGTTCACCCGTTCCAACGTATTTATCGCGGGCGACGCGGGTCTGTATGCGATCGATAATTTTGAGGGTAGTACTTACGCCTACATCCGAAGTAACAAGTACTTCTTCCAAATCATCCAGCACATCATCATCAACGGTAGATTTACCGGCAACAACCTTGGTTAATTTTGAAAAGAAATTTTCCTTGGTTTTTTCCAGCCCGGTATCAAGCGCCTGCTGTTCCTGCTGTGTGCTTTCTTTTTTCTTAAAAAAATCAAATAATCCCATTTTTCAGATGTGCAGATTTTAGATATGTAGATTTCAGATATGCGGACGTATAAATTTCGAGGGTGCAGATGGAAATCAATAATGCGCAATTTAGGCATTTTAAATCATCTGCATATTTGCACATCTAAAATCTGAAATCAACAAAAAAGCCCTCTCGTAAGATACAAGACGGCTTTTAATATTTTAGCAAAAGCTTTACCGGGTATTATTTACCCGAGATTGCATCCTTAACGTTATCGTTAGGTACAATTTGCTCTTTAAATGAGTAAGCACCGGTACGTGGCGACTTAACCATTGTAATAACTTTTGAATATTCTTTGCCTTTACCTGCTACTTTCAGCGTTGCAACTACTTTCTTTGCCATGTCGTTTTAATTTTGAATGATTGAATTAGTGAATGAGCGATCAAGAGAATTTAAATCGCCGATAACCTATCAATCAATTATTATTTAATTTCTTTGTGAACGGTTACTTTACGTAATACCGGGTTGAATTTTTTCATCTCCAAACGTTCGGTTGTGTTCTTTTTGTTTTTGGTGGTAATGTAGCGAGACATACCCGGCATGCCGCTGGTTTTATGCTCTGTGCATTCTAAAATTACCTGTACCCTGTTGCCTTTCTTAGCCATCTTGTATATTGTTTTGAGTTTTGGGTATTAAGCGCTGAGTTTAATACTCACCACTCGCTACTCATCACTATGCTTTATTAAATAGAACCTTTTTTTACAAACTTGTTAATACAAGCGGTAATACCCAGTTTGCTGATAGTTTTAACAGCAGAAGTAGATACCTTTAAAGTGATCCATTTATCTTCTTCAGGGATATAAAATTTCTTAAGCTGTAAGTTTGGATAGAACTTACGTTTGGTTTTAGCGTTCGAGTTTGATACGCTGTTACCGTTCATGTAGCCTTTTCCTGTTAGATCACAAATTCTTGACATGACAAATATTTTTTTAATTCTCGCTCTTCTCCTAAAAAGAGTTTGCAAATATCAGGTTTTTAAAGCAAATAGGCAATAGCGATTTGTAAAATATTTTAAAAAGATTTTCGGGGCCTTTAAGCACGCGCTACGTCCTCCGTTTTGCTCCTCTTCTGCACGGCATGGATGGCTGTAATTGGCTATAATCCTACTAATTTATTTTATTTCGATTTAACAACCAACGTTGCCGGTGCCAACCCCTCGGATGTTGCCGTGAAGGTTATAGCACCTGCCTGCTCCTTCCCCTGCACTATTGCTAATGCCAGCCCGTGGAATGCCTTGCGGTAATCTGCTTTAAAAGGGTCATGGCTTACCGGGTCGCCGTTATCTACGCTGGCTATGCTACCCACGCCCGAGATTTTAAATTTCACCAGGTTATCGGCATTGGGCACCAGGTTGCCATCCTTATCCAAAACCCTAACAGTAATAAAAGACAGGTCTTTGCCATCAGCTTTTATGTTGCTCCTGTCGGCAACCAATTCTATTTTGGCGGGGGCTCCGGCCGTATTTATCACTCTGGTAAGAACTATTTTACCATTTTTGCGCGATACCGCCTTTAGCGTACCCGGCTCGTATTTCAACCGCCACATTACGTGCAGATCGTCGCCGGTTTTCTTTTTGATGCCTACCGATTTACCATTGAGATAAAGCTCCACCTCGTCGGCATTATTGTAATAGGCCCAAATATCCACGGTTTTGCCGGCCTCCCAGTTCCAATGGGGGAAGATGTGCAGCACAGTTTTGTTTGTCCACTCGCTTTGGTACATATAATACACATCCTTGGGGAAACCAGCCAAATCTATCACCCCGAAGTAAGAGCTGCGCGAGGGCCAGCTATACGGCGTTGGTTCGCCCAGATAATCGAAACCTGTCCACACGAACATGCCCGATAGCATTTCGTACTTTTTCATCACCTTCCAGGTAGCTTCGTGGGTAGAGCCCCAGGGTGGCCGCACGTTATCATAAGCCGAAACATTGTTGCCCTCGCGTTCAAACGGCTTATCCCATTGCGGGGGCCATATCCGGATACTGTCTGAAGGCATATCGTAATAGCCGCGTGTTTCCAGCCCCGAAGTGGTTTCGGTAGCGATGAACTTCTTGCCGGGATACCGTTTATGGAAACCTGCGTACTCGTTTTCGTGGTAGTTATAACCAATCAGATCCAACGCGCCCGAAGCAATGATGTTGCTGGTCACGCTCGGGTCATTATTAGCAGATGTAATAGGCCTGGTCTTATCCAGCGTGCGTACTATGGCTGCCAACTCGCGTGCTATTACGCGGCCAACGGTATCAGTTTTGCTGTACTGCTCGCCAATTTCGTTGCCAATACTCCAGATGAATACCGAAGGGTGGTTACGGTCGCGCAGGATCTGATCCTCCAGGTCGCGCTTATGCCATTCGTCCCAGTACAGGTGGTAGTCGTACTTGGTTTTCTTCATCTTCCACATATCAAAGGCCTCGTCCATTACAATAAAGCCCATCTTGTCGCACAAGTCGAGCAGTTCGGGTGCGGGCGGGTTATGCGAGGTGCGGATACCATTTACCCCCATGCCTTTCAATATCTGTAATTGCCTTTCCAAAGCGCGGGTATTAATGGCCGAGCCAAGGCTACCCAAATCGTGGTGATCGCAAACGCCAAGTATCTTTAGTGGTTTTCCATTAAGGATAAATCCTTTATCGGCATCAAATTCAAAGGTGCGGATGCCAAGGGTGGTGGTGTAAGTGTCAACAACTTTTTCATCAATGAGCACATCCGTTACCACCCGGTATAAATAAGGCGACTCGACCGACCATAACCGCGGTGCATGCACTGCAAGTGTGTTTTCAAAAGCAGCTACCGAATCAGCCAATTGCGATGCAGATGGAATGGCGCCTGCTATGGCTACGAGTTTGTTATCCGCGTCGAAAATTTTATTTCGTACGGCGTATAGTTTCGATCGGCTCAAATTGTTCCTCACGGTGGTTTTAATCATCACGCCAGCCGACTTTATACCAAGCCTCGGCGTTGTTACATATGTCCCCCAATGGTCAATAGCCACCGGGCTAGTGGTTACCAGCCAAACATTCCGATATATGCCACTGCCCGAATACCAGCGCGAATTTGGCTGCTCGGAGTTATTAACCTTTACGGCTATTACATTCACACCGCCATAGTTAAGGTATTTAGTCAACTCATATCTAAAGGAAATATATCCATTGGGCCTGAAACCCAAGTGGTGGCCGTTTACCCAAACATCGCTGTGGTGGTAAACTCCGTCAAAATCGATATAAACCTGTTTGCCCTTGGATGCAAGCGGTACCGTAAAAGTTTTGCGGTACCAACCAATACCGCCGGGCAGGGCGCCGCCTTCGGGCGAGGCGGGATTATCTTTACTGAAAGTGCCTTCGATGCTCCAGTCGTGCGGCAGGTTAAGCACGCGCCAATCCTTATCAGGTGCGGAAGCTTTTTCTGCACCATTTACATCGCCTAAGTGGAATTTCCAGCCTTTATCAAAATCGAGGGTAGTTCTGCCGCTTTGGGCATAGCCGGTAGATCTAAAACCTAAACATAGCAGTAATACTAACAAATACCGGGTATTGGCAAAGCGATGGTTTACAGTAAACATAAGCAGTAAAATTAATAGTTGTCAAACATACAATTATACGGTTGGATGTAGAGCAAACAAACCTTTATAATTTTTGCGGTAAGCTATCAGCAGGAATATATTAAGCGCTATTAAAGTACCGCCCAGTAACAACAACTGCGGACCAAGAAAAATATCAAACAAAAATATATTGAAGGTAATGGGAAACAAAATGATTAAAAACAACGCCGTAAACCGGTTAATGAGCAAGCCTAGTCCGCAAAGTATCTCAATTACTTTAAGGCAAGGGAAAAAGTACTCGGCATGCGTTAAAGCGGTTAAATAATTATCGGCCTTTCGGTCCAGGCCCGGAAACTTCACGATGCTGCTCATAAAATGCACGAAAAAATCCAACCCGAATGCGAGGAAAACAACGCCAAGCACAACGCGGGCAATTAATACGGCAACTTTCATAATTGTGTGGATTAAAGAGGTTTACCAAATATAATTAATTATCAGGAGTGAGACGAATTAACCGGATTGAATGCCACGAATTTCAGCCCCGCCAGCATTAATGAAATTCGCCCCAATGTCGTGTGATTCGTGTCAAATAGCGAAAGGCACCCCTCACAGGTGCCCCGTCGCATTTGAATATAGAACAGATCAGTAAAAGCCATTGGTTTAAAACGGTGGAGGGCCTCCCGGACCGCCCATTCCGGGGCCTCCCATTCCGGGTCCACCGGGGCCTGACGGCCTTGCGCCTGCAAATTTTTGCAACCTAAGCGTAAAGGTTAGTAAAAAATAGCGCCCAAGCTTGTTGGAATTGGTTTGGGTGATAAAACTACCACCGCTGGTAGTGGTATAGCCGGTGTTCTCATTAAACACATCGTTCACCGCAAAGCGTAGGGTACCTACGTTACCCTTTAAAAACCTGCGCTCTACATAGGTGTTCAGAATATTAGGGTTGGTAGATCCCTGGTATCCGTAGTATATCTGCTTGGTAAAATCGTAGCTCAGTGTCCAGTCTTTAAAGAAATAATTTTTACCGTTTAGCCCAAGGTTAAGCGTGCTGAACTTAGTATTTACATTAGCTGCGCTAAGCGTGTTGGTAGTACGGTTAATGGCGTAAGTTGTATTTGCTTCTGCATCTATCACGTCAGCAACGTTCACCCTAAACCTTAGCCCTTGCGATAGCACCAGGTTCTTGGCGATGTTTTTCTCTATCGATAGCCCGTCTGCGCCAAAGCCTCCTATGTATGATATATTGTTGTTGTAGTTGGCATTCCCCTGAAAAAACAAGTTGTATTTGCGTTTTGCCCATGGTTTGGCAAACACATAAAAGGCATTGGCCGCGTAGTAACCATCGGCGTTTTGGTAAGTAGTTAATATGGTACCTGCCAGGTTAGGATCCGAGTTGTTCACCGGGTAATTGATGGTAGTTGATACAATTTTATTATTGCTTTGGGTGAACGATAAGTTACCGAAGAACAAATTGCCCGTTGCAAAATCGAACTTATTGTACCGTACCGACAGCACATTGTTAAACTCGGGCTTAAGGTCGGGGTTACCTGCTACCGGGTACGATGCGTTGGAGTAATCGGTAACAGGCTGCAACTGTGTATAGGTTGGCTGTTGGCTGCTGCCGTTATAGTTGATGCTTAACGACTGGCTGCGCGAGAAGTTATAAATAAACCTTGCTGTAGGCGCAACGTTAAACTGCTCTTTACGATTTACGGCGAAGCCCGGCGAGTTGCCTTCCAATACCGATGGCTGTGCTACCACGCCCAAAGTGTAGTTGTATTTTTTATCGATAAACCGGTAATTTAACCCGAAACGGTTGGTGGTAAAAGTGTATTGATAATCATTGGTGAGCAGTGCATAGTTGTTGCGCACACCGCCGGTTGTTAAAGTATCGGTGTTCCTGTCGGCAGTGGTGTTTTGGTTTTTAAAGCCATAGGTAAACTCCAGGTACGATTTTTTGGCCAAAGGTTCCAGGTACGACAGGTTTACGCCCACGCTATCCGTACGGCTTTCGGTGTTGATCAATTGGTTGGACGGTGCGTTACGCCTGGTGCCTGGTGTGTAAACGTAAATTGGGTTTTGGTACTGGTCGATATTATAAGAGCCTGCGCCAAGCGTTACGCTAAAGTTGCGCCCCTTTTTTGCAAAGCGATGGTTGTACAGCACATTGCCGCCAAAGTTTGGCGCGGTAGATTTGAGGTATGAGGTAAAAGTATAAGCGGATATAGTTTGCGTAGCGTTTACAAGTTGGTTGGCGGCGTTTTGGTTGGTAGTGATACCTGCAAAAGAAAACGACGGCGATATTTTTAAGTAGTTTACCGTATCGGGCTTATACTCAATATTAAAATTAAAGCGGTGGTTAAGGTTTGTGGTTTCCTGCACACTGCTTTGGTTGTTGGTGCTGGGGTTATTTAATGATATATTGTTTTGTATAGTAGTACTGGTACTGCTCACGGTATTATTTGCAAAGCTGTAGCTGCCATACGCCGTTGTTTTTTTGCTCCAGCTATCGCGATAGTTAAAGCCAAGGCTGCGCGCGGTTGTTATGCCGTTTGCCGCGTTGGCATTACCACCGGGGCCGCCACCACGCGGGCCGCCACCGCCACCCGGAGGGCCGCCAAAACTAAACAGGTTGGTGTTGGTGTTATTTAAATTGCCCAATGCAGCCAATTGCCTGTCGCCATCAAACCTAAACAGGTTGCCCGATGCTACGTAACGGCCTTTCTCGTCGGTATTTGGCAACATATCCTGCCCGCCGCCAACCGTTGCCTGGCCGAAGTAGCCGTAGTTTTTGCTGGGTTTTATATTAATGTTCAATATCTTTTCCGGCTCGCCGGTTTTTATGCCAGTAATGTTGGCCTGGTCGCCGTAATCATCAATTACCTGTATGCTTTGCACAATATCGGCGGGCAAGTTCCGGGTAGCAGTTTTTACATCTCCGCCGAAGAAATCCTTGCCGTTTACACGTATTTTGGTAACGCTTTTGCCCTGAGCAGTTACATTGCCATCTTTATCCACATCCACACCGGGCAGTTTTTTTATTACATCTTCTACCGGTGCACCATCGCGCACTTTATAGGCGGCAGCGTTAAACTCTACCGTATCCTCCTTCAGTTTTACCGCGTTTACATCGGTAATGGTTACCACGCCCAGCATCCGGGTATCAGATTTTAGCACAATGGGCAGCAGTGTAAATGGAGTTGTTTTATCATCAAGGGTAAAGCGGCGTTTTATTGGCTGGTAACCCATAGATAGTACAACCAAACTAAACTCCTTTACGGTAACGTTATGGAAAACAAAGCCGCCGTTGGCGTCAGTAATAACAGCGCTGCTATCTTTACCTGTTAATATTTTTATAGTGGTACCGGGGAGGGTAACGCCCGCGGTATCTTTCACAAGGCCTTTTACATCCCTGCCTGTTTGGGCAAAAACCTTTACGTTGAGCAGTAAAGCAAGGGCAACAAATATGTATTTAAGTTTCATATATTTTTTGATGATGCACAAAACAATACTTTTAACTCAGCCTAAAAAAACGGGATAGACAGGTAAGGGCAATGTGTAGACAAGCGGGCCTTTTTACCCGATGGAAAGCCTTTTATCGGCCGGATGGGTTAAACTGGAGTTTGAGAGGCGAAATATGCCGCTCCGTCGGTAAACATGCGCCCCCCGCAGATTTTGGTTGGGTATTTGGCATCCGGATGTGTAATATTGTAACATCCTGTTTACAAACCAATAACAGAAAAATGATCGGAAAATCTAAAAACTTGCTGGGAAGCATTCTCATCCAGATACTGATATGGATTGTACTGGGCAACGTACTGCTGTTTTACCAGCCCTTTTTGCGCGATATCGAGGTGCCTTACCAGTTTTGGCTAAAGCAAACCTTTGTGTTTTCCCTGCTGATAGGTGCCTATTATTTAAATGCGTACGTACTGGTGCCTACCTTTTTGCTCAAAAAACGCAATGGTATTTATTTTTTGCTGCTTACTGCCATCATCATCGCCATTGTATTTTTAACAGGTTTCGCCGATAGGTTCTTTAATATCCGCGAGTTATTAGAGGAAGCTTTCCACAAACGCGGGCCTATAAAACGCGGCTTTGGCAAGCGCGGCTATTTCGACACCTTTACCATCATCCTTGCATCCCTTGTCCTCGGTATCAGCACCAGTGTAGCCGCTATCCAAAGCTGGCAAAAGAACAACGAACTGCAAAAGGAAATGGAGGCGGATAAATTAACTTCGGAACTTTCCTTTTTGAAGGCACAGATAAACCCGCATTTCTTTTTTAATACGCTTAACAACATCTACGCGCTTACATTGGTAAATGTAGAAACATCGCGCACGGCCCTGCACCAGCTATCGCGCATGATGCGCTACGTATTGTACGATACCCAAAACAGTGCCGCCCTGCTCAGCCAGGAGATAGCCTTCATTAAAGATTATATCAGCCTGATGCAGCTCCGCCTTACCGATAAGGTTACAGTTGATTATGTATCGCCAAGCCCTTTAAAAGAGTACCCAGTGGCGCCCATGCTTTTTTTGCCCTTTGTAGAGAATGCCTTCAAACATGGCGTAAGTGATACCCTGCCCAGCACCATCGAAGTGCACATTACGCAGGATGATAACCAGGTACGGCTGCGCGTAAAAAATAATAACTACAAAAAACAGGGTGCGGATTTGGAAGATAACAAAGGCATCGGGCTGGCCAACACCATCCGCCGGCTGGACCTGCTTTACCCCGGCAAACACATTTTAGAGGTAGATAACAATTTGGAAACCAATGTTTATACCGTTAACTTAACCCTCTCATTATAAATCCCGCCATGACTATAAACTGCATTGCCGTTGATGATGAGCCACTGGCCCTGGGGCTGGTGTGCGCCTTTATTGAGCAAACCCCGTTTTTAACCCTGGTGGGCAAATACGGCAGCGCGGTAGAAGCCCTTGGCGGCTTGCAGCAACACAAAGTAGACCTGATTTTTTTGGATATACAGATGCCCAATCTAAACGGCATCGAACTGGCACGCGTGCTGGATGCCCGCGGGCCGAGCAAACCGCGCATCATTTTTACTACAGCCTACAACCAGTTTGCGCTGGAAGGATACCGCGTAGATGCGCTGGATTACCTGTTGAAACCTTTTAATTACGAAGAATTTTTGCATGCCGCCAACAAAGCTTTGGCTTATGCCGAACTGCTTAACAAATCAAACAACCCGGCACCGGTAGCCGCTGCCCCAACGACCGAAGCTGCCCCCGTTGCCATAGAACATGTAGAAGACGACTACCTCTTCATCAAGGTAGAATACCAGCTGGTACGCATAGCCCTAAGCGATATCCTGTACCTCGAAAGCCTGAAGGATTATGTAAAAGTGTTCCTCAAAAACTCGGATAAAGCCATCCTCACCCTCAGCAGCCTGAAAGCGCTGGAAGAAAAACTACCCGCCAAACGCTTTATGCGCGTACACCGCTCATACATCGTATCGCTGGATAAAATAAATTCCATCACCCGAAACGCCTTGCAAATAGGCAAAATAAACATCACCGTAGGCGATCAGTATAAGGATGCGTTTAACGTTTTTTTGAGCAGGTGGGTGTAGTTAATGGTGTGCTGAGACACTGACTACAGCCTAAAGTGGAATTAATGCCTATCTGTTATGATATTCAAAACACTGGTAACTCATGTTGTAACATAGCTTCTAAATATGTAGGGCGTTCTACTTATTCATCAGACCCTCAATGATGAAAATCAACTTCTATCAATGCAATCCCCAATTTTGAATCGGTATTAATCGATGAAATCTTCCTCTAATCGGTGTAGTCAAAAAAATGTACTTTTGCCCCATGATTATTTATAACGAAACCTTTATTCTGGAAGATACAGTTGAGCAGGAGTGGCTTGCCTGGATAAAAGAAGTTCAGGTCCCTGCCATTATGGCTACGGGCTGCTTTAGCTCGCACCAAATATTAACTATTATAGATTCGCCAAACGACGGCATTACATATTGCGTGCAATATATGGCCGATACGCTGGAGAAATTCCAGGAATATTACCGCATGCACCTGTTCCGGTTTCAGGAGATACACCAGGAGCGCTTTGCCGAGCGGTTTGTGATATTTACCACCGTAATGAAAACTGTAGATTAGCCCCATGACTGTTACCGAAACCATAATACCCGGCGTACTTATACTGGAGCCACGGGTATTTACCGATGACCGCGGCTACTTTTTTGAAAGCTACAGCAAACGTACCCTTGCCGAAGTTGGCATAGGGGCCGATTTTATACAGGATAACCAATCCATGTCACAAAAAGGTACTGTTAGGGGCCTGCATGCGCAGGCACACCCATTTGCACAAGGCAAATTAGTGCGCGTATTGCAGGGCAGTGTAATGGATGTTGCTGTTGATGCCCGCATTGGCTCGCCAACATATGGCAGGCACGTTGCGGTTGAACTGAGTGCCGCCAATAATTTACAGCTATGGGTACCTCCCGGTTGCCTGCATGGCTTTGTTACGCTGGAAGACAATACCATATTTGCATATAAAGTAACCAACTATTACGATAAAGCATCAGAAACAGGTGTACTTTGGAACGACCCTGAGCTGGCCATAGGCTGGGGCATTGCCGATACAGATGCTGTGGTGTCTGCAAAAGACCAGGTACTGCCTACTTTTGCCGAATGGGAGAGCCCGTTTACTACTTAATTAAAGCCACCCAATAAAATAACAGAACGCACTGCTTAAAAATAGTGCGTTTTTTGTTACCGTATTTTTGTGCTGACATATTCCTATAAATGATTGCAGCCCGGGCGTAGTGAGCTTGTCGTTAAAAGTTATCAACAAATTATCGAAACATTAACTCAAAAGTAACTTTTGTGTCATCTTTTTCGTAAATATGTAAACTTAACAAATACAGACTAACACTTAACTCACTTAACCACTTACATTACTTAACACATTTCTATGAAAACTAATTTCCTATTTAAAACCGGCTTTGCGGCAGTGGTTGTATCAACCGTGCTTTTCGCTTGCCAAAAAAACACAAAAACTGCTGAGACAACGCCAGCCTCTTCAACAGAAGTATCGGCTAAGGTAAAGCAAGATATTGCTAACATGGGATTCAGCACAACCGATGTACATAAAGTAGAAGGTGGCTACCTCGTAGAGGGCGATATCCTTTTAACAGAAGAAAATTTTGCCGAAGCCAGCACCAGCCCGGTTTTACGCATCGCCGAATCTGAGCAGTACCGAACCACCAATCTGGTAAAAAAATTACCTCGTACAGTAACCATATCCGTATCAAATTTACCAACAGTTTATGCCACTGCCACTGCTAATGCAGTTGCACGTTACAACGCGCTAAACTTAACATTAAAATTCCAGGTGGTTGCTTCAAGGGGACAGATAGATGTAGTTGGCTTTAACCAAGGCCCAAGCGGTGGCTATATCACTTTAGGTTCATCTGGTTTCCCAACAAAAGCCGGCGAGCCATACAAACAAATTAAAATGAACACCAACGAGCAGGCTTACGGTAGCAATCCTGATGTTAATTATTTAACTTCAGTTTTACAACACGAATTAGGTCATTGCATCGGCTTCCGCCATACCGATTATTTCGACCGGTCTTACAGCTGCGGTGGTACGCCAACAAACGAAGGTGCTTCAAACATTGGCGCTATACTTATCCCGGGCACGCCATCAGGTGCTGATGCAAACTCGTGGATGCTGGCCTGCTCAAACGGCGGCGACCGCACTTTCAACACCAACGATAAAGTTGCGCTTAACTACTTATACTAAGTTAAAATTTATTAAAATTAAGTGTTAGTTTTACATAAAGGGGAGTTTTACTCCCCTTTATGTTGTTATATGCCTATGTTAAAAAAGGGGATCTGCCTTTTGCTGTTACTTGTAAGCTTTGTGTTTTGCGAAGCCCAAACTACCCGTGCCGATAAAAGGATCAACGCCTTTTATTCGGCTAATAAAATGGGCGCTGAAAAGCAGCCCGACAGCCTGTACTATTACCTTGTAAATATTAAAAACCCTGCAACATTTACCACACAGAAAGCCCGCCCCGTAAAAAGGGTGTCTTATAATTATTATGTGGTTTCCTCAACTCAAAAGTTAACTGCCGATGGCAATATGGCAATTGTTGCCCCCGCAAACTCGCTTTGGAAAGCGGATGACGGGGTGGTCAAATTAATCGCAGAACACCCCAACAGCTCAAAACTTATAACGCTTGTACTGAAAAAAGCCGATGAGAGCAGCCTCGCAAGGTTACGCCGCGCTACCACTATCATCGGCACAAATGGCAACGCCATCACCATAAAAATTCCCTTAAAACATCTTAGCGCGGTATTGGCTAATGACAATATCGCCTTTGCTGGTCTGGTGCGTAAAGCACATACCGAACTGGCGATAGATAACATCGACCTTGCTGTAAACAATATCTCGGCAATTACCGGTAATTACCCCGGCATAAACGGCAGCGGCATTAATGTAAGCTTAAAAGAAGAAAACTACGACGAAACAGATATAGACCTGATGGGGCGTTCGTTTGCTGCGGCCTCTGTATCGCCAAACGTTTCGGGTCATGCCAACATTATGGCAACCCTAATTGGCGGCAATGGCAATTCGTATATAAAAGGGCTGGGCGCTGCACCTGCAGTAAAATTCACCTCTTCGGATTTTGCCCGATTAGCGCCTGATAGCACGCCAAACTTTAAAAATCACCACATAAGCGTTCAAAACCACTCGTACGGCGTGGGCATCGAAAACTTTTACGGGATAGAAGCTGCCGCGTATGATGCGCAACTGTACGAGCAAGATACACTGGTGCATGTATTCTCGTCGGGTAATGTTGGTACCGCCACACCGGAGACAGGTATTTACAACGGATTAAGCAATGTGGCTAATCTCTCCGGCACCTTTAAACAAGCTAAAAACGTGCTGGTAATTGGCGGCACCGGCCGTACCAACGTACCCGAAACGTTAAGTTCATCCGGTCCGGCTTACGATGGGCGTGTGAAGCCCGAACTGGTTGCCGATGGCGAAGACGGCACATCCGGCGCGGCGGCGCTGGCCTCGGGTACGGTTGCCTTATTGCAACAGGCCTACAAAAAGCAATATCAAAAACTGCCATCGGGCGCATTGATCAAAAGCGCACTAATTACCGCTGCCGATGATATTGGGCAACCTGCGGTAGATTTTAAAACCGGTTACGGCAAATTAAACGCGTTGGAAGCGGCAAGGATTTTAAACGAGGGCAGGTTTAAAGCAGGTACCGTAAGCAACAAGGGGCAAAGCAGTTATCAAATTACCGTGCCTGCCAACAGCAGCCTGTTAAAAATATCCTTAGTGTGGAACGATGCCCCGGCAGCGTTGAATGCCCCATTAGCGTTAATAAACGACCTTGACCTAACCGTTACTACCCCATCGGGCCAAACCGTACTGCCATGGGTACTCAGCAGCTATCCTTCGGCAGATTCGCTCGCGAAACTTGCAACACGCGGGCGCGATACCCTGAACAACGCCGAGCAGGTTACCCTGCAAAACCCCGAAACAGGCGTTTATACCATCAGCGTAAAAGGCAGCCGCGTAGCAACAGGCACGCAGCCCTTCTCTATAACTTACTCGGCCATAGCAGCCAACCATTTCGAGTGGGTATTCCCCTTAACCAATAACCAGCTATTTGCGGGTGAGGATAATTACCTACACTGGCAAAACACCTACAGCACCGCAAGTGGGCAACTAAGCGTAAGCTACAACCATGGTGCCACCTGGCAGCCCGTTGCCAATGTTAACCTGGCCGACGGTTTTTACAAATGGGCTCCGCCCGATACCTTTACACAGGCTATGCTGAGGTTAACCATTAACGGCGGCGATCATATAAGCCCGGAGTTTACTATCTCCAGGCCGCTTACCATTAACGTGGGTTACAACTGCGCCGATGGAACGCTTTTGCACTGGAGCCCGCAGCCCGGCGCCACGGGTTATATCATATACAGCATCAAAAACGATATTTTACAGGCGCTGGTTACAACCGCCGATACAACTATCATCATTCCGGCTGCAATGCAAACATCAAATTATTTTGCGGTGAGTGCTATGGGCAATGGCTTCGAAGGGATAAAGAGTTACACCATTGATGCTACTACGCAAGGCGTGGGCTGCTACATAAAAACCCTGTTGGCCAATGTAACCTCAGATAGCAAAATACAACTAACACTATCAGTTGGCAGTGTGGTAAACCTGAAAGAAATCACTTGGGAAAAGCTTATCGGCACAGATAAATACCAACCTATGGGCACTACGGCCGTAGCTGCAAATGCACTTATTTACCAGTTTACAGATGTCTCGCCAAGAAAGGGCATCAACTACTACCGGGCAAAACTTGCCACTACCGATAGCAAAATTATTTATTCGGATAATGCCAACGCTGTACTGCTGCACGGCCAACAATTTACCTTGTACCCTAACCCGGTTACCACGCGTCTAAATGTTTTGAGCGGCGACCTTAAAGATTACGAGCTGAAATTGTGCGATACCATGGGTATTTTACGATTCGACAAAACCTTTAACGGGCTGCAAAACGAGATACCCTTAAACATACCCCCTGGTGTATATGCCTGTACCATTTCGCTTAATGGCAGCGTACTTTACAAAGGGAAGGTAGTTAAGCTTTAGTAACAATATTGTGATTTTAACACTCTAAGAGCTGTTTTTAACACTATTTAACAAGTTCTGTTTCTTCTACTAAGAATTTAGTTATATCTTGCAGCCTCTAAACCACCTCTATGAAAATTACCTTTACCGCACTATTACTACTCTGCTTTTGTTCATTTACCTCCCTTGCGCAAAAAAATTATTCTGTAAAAGGTAACATCCGCGATTCGGTTGCTAACGTTGGGCTACAAAACAGTTCGGTAAGTGTTTTAAATGCAAAAGATTCAACGCTGCGCAAATTTACGCATGCCGGCAGCAGCGGCGCATTCAATATAGCTAACATTGGCAAAGGCAAATTCATCCTGCTCGTTACCTACCCGGATTATGCCGACTATGTAGAAAAATTCACCTTAGATTCTGTGCATACCGAATATGCTTTTGGCAATATCAATATGTCGCTAAAATCGCGGTTGCTGAAAGAAGTATTGATAAAAGGAAGCGTAGCCGCCATTAAAATAAAAGGAGATACTACCGAATACAATGCAAAAGCATTTGTAATACAGCCAAACTCGAAGGTGGAAGACCTGTTGAAACAACTCCCCGGCATACAGGTAGATAAGGACGGTAAAATAACCGCACAAGGGCAAACCGTTACAAAGGTTTTGGTTGATGGTGAAGAGTTTTTTGGCGACGACCCAACCCTCGTTACCAAAAACATCCGCGGCGATATGGTGGATAAGGTGCAG
>NZ_CAMLOV010000085.1 GCF_946481715.1 uncultured Mucilaginibacter sp.
ATTGACTGCCTATGCCCGAACCGATGGCGCGGGGGGCTATCACTTTAAAGGCTTGCCCAATAATAAAGCATTTAAAGTACTGCCTTTGCAACCAGGTTACCAATTCGGTACATCGCAGGGGACTGAGAATTTAGATGAGGATGCTGTGTTTAATTTTATGCAGGCACCACATACGGTAAGGCTTTTTTCTACCCGCGACTTTAATATCCTCAAAAAGGAAAAATCGCTCATTATTCGTACACCTGCAGAATTTAACACGTGGTTTTGGATAATCGCCGGTAGTTTTGTTGGCGCTTTTTTGTTTGTGCATTTAATATTATCGTGGCGTTTCACTGCTGCCGACCAGTTGATATTGCCCGTTGTGATGATATTGGCAGGCTTATCTTTTATTACATTATTGAGTTTGCAAGATCCGCTTCGCGACCGCTTTTTAGCAAAGGACTCGTTGAATTATTTGGCTATCGGCCTTGTTGCCATGCTGGTAATGATGTTCTTTAAAATGCGGCGTTTTACTGCAGATTCGTGGCTTTACCGCCTGGTGATCTTCAAAAACAATCAACGGGCTGCTAATGGCTGGCCATGGGTAGTAATAGCTGCCGGCCTATTGGCCATGACTATTAAATTTGGTACCGGGCCCGAAGGCAGTGGGGTAAAGGTGAACTTGTTCGGTTTTCAGCCGAGCGAAATTGTGAAGTATTTGATCATCCTTTTCCTTGCAGGGTTTTTTGCTGCCAACGAAAAAATGATAAGCGAATATACCAGTTGGGCAAAACGTTGGTCGTTTTTTGCCTTTGCGTTGATATCTATTTTGGTAACGCTGTTGCTGTTTTTACTACTTGGCGATTTGGGCCCTGCGATGGTAGTTTGTTTCACTTTCATAGCGTTATTCTCTTTTTCCCGGGGCGATTTTATGTTCATGGCAGTAGCTGTCGTCATATATGTACTCTGTTCCTGGGTTCTGAAAAATGTTTGGCTGTCTGCATTAGTAACAGCCGGTATTGTAGGGCTGCTGATGCTATTCCAGCGCAGGAAGCTGAGCGAATCGGCGATAATGGTGCTGGTTATTATGGCGGCGTTCTTAACTATAGACCAGATACCTTACTTAGGCAAGCTTTTTCCTGGCCCTGTGCAGCGTTTGGTGGATAGGAAAGCCATTTGGCAAGACCCATGGAATAACGAAGTATATGGCGGCGACCAGGTAGCCAACGGGCTTTGGGCCATGAGCAGTGGTGGCGTATCCGGGCAGGGTGTGGGAGAGGGGTTTGCTAAAACCATCCCCGAAGCGCATACCGATATGATATTGCCATCCATGGGCGAGGAATTTGGCTGGACGGGTATCGTTTGTATTTTCCTGCTGTTCCTGCTCTACCTGCACCGTTCTATCATTATAGGCCGGCGAACGGGTACACCTTTCCTGTTTTATTTATGCGCAGGTGTAGGGATTTCCACATTTGTGCAGTTTCTGCTCATAGCAGGTGGTTCTACAGGAGCGTTACCTTTGTCGGGAGTATCGCTGCCATTCCAAAGTTATGGCGGTTCATCTTTAGTAGCGAACTTACTGGCCTCGGGATTTTTGCTATCGGCATCCTTAGTAAGAGGCACACCGGTGCAGATGAAATATATTTCCAATCAACAGGATAAAAACCTTGTACCAGCGCTTATTGCCGCTGTAATGGGCGTTACACTATTAACTGTAAGCGTATCAAGGTATTTATTCGATAATAAAAAATGGGTGGTACAGCCGGCTTTGGTTGCCGATAAAAGCGGTGCACGCATGTTTAGTTACAACCCGCGTATTGCCATATTGATGAACAGGTTACAGGCGGGATCGATATATGACCGCGACGGCGTGTTACTGGCCACCAGTAAGCCCGAGATGGTTAAAAAGCAGTTGGCCAAACTTAATAATGCCGGCGTGGGTAATTATAATATCGATTCGGCGATGCACAAGCGTTTAGACAGGTACTACCCATTTGAGGAGCAAATGTTTTTTTGGACGGGTGACGATAACTCTGGTGTATTTAATGGCAGCAGCAACGGCTACTTTGCCGAGTATGAGCACGCTGCAGAACTACGCGGCTTTAAACTGCCAACTACCAATTATAATGTAACCGCCAACCGCTACCGCGAAGACAGGTTCCTGGCGCGCGGTGTTAAGGAAATGACGGTAGTAAAACGCGATTATAGTGCGCTATCGCCGTTATTGTTGGCCGGATTAAACAGCACAGCAGTGGATTCGTTCAAAAACCGTAACCGCGATGTGCAATTAACGATGGATGCCGGTTTGCAAACCAGCATCCAAAAATCGATGGAAACGGATACTTCGTTGCTGGATAACAGGGTATCGGTAGTAGTAATGGAATCAAATACCGGGGATGTGCTTGCATCATCGATGTACCCGCTTCCACCTGTACACGATTGGGAGAAACTAACGATGAGCAATGCCGAGCAAAACCAGCTTAGCAACTGGATGACGACCACCGACCTGGGCTTTACTTTGGCCACGCAGCCGGGTTCGACAGCCAAGCTCATTACATCACTTGCTTCGTTTAATAAACTGGGCCTCGCGGCAGCTAACCGAAAATTCCAGGTGAGCGAATGGGAGCGTATCCGTACAAAAGGCCTCGAACCAGATGAAACCGGCCTAATAACCCTGGAGCGCGCGGTAGCAAAATCAAACAACGTTTATTTTATCAAGTTGGCCAATGAGGAACATTTGCAGGAAGAAATGGCAACACTTTACTTAAAAACCGGAATGTTCCTGCACGGCGTAGGCGGCTATTTTTACGGTAGGCAACAAGAAAACACTGCACAGGAAGAAAAATGGCGGGCACTTTGGCGCAAAACGGAGTTCAACACCAAACCCCGTTACGATCCTAATAATATCCGTCGCACGAGGGCGAAGGGTATTTCCGGTATGTCGTGGGGGCAGGGCGAATTAATTGCAACACCGGCTTCGGTTGCGAGGGTGGCAGCGGGTATTGCCAACGGGGGAACCTTACCAAACAACAGGTACGTGCTTAAGTTCAGCGACTCGGCAACGTCAGTAAAACCAGGCATTAAATTGGCTAATGACCCTAAGTATGCCCAATTGATGCGACAGTATATGATAGAGCAGAGTGCGCCCAAAACCTATACGTTGGGAATTTCAGTAGCGGGTAAAACCGGAACGCCGGAACGTATCTGGAAAAAGCAACAGATAAACGACGGTTGGTACGTATTCTTTGCGCCCAAGCAAAAAGGCGGCGGCAATATAGTAGTTTGCGTGCGTATAGAATCTACAAAGGGATCATCTGATGCCGTAAAACTGGCAGGCAAGCACGTTATACCATTTTTGTTGAAAAAGGGTTATATTAAAAACATTGTTGAACAAACAAATCAATAATGACCGGGTTAAAAAATAGTACTGCAAAAGGCACAAATACACATAAACTATACTGGTGGTAGCATGATATTTAATTTATTTAGCAGCGAAGGCAAGAATCGCCCGGATGATGTAAAGGGTTTGCGACATGCTTTACTCCAATTTATAAAGCAGGAATTGCAAAAGGCCGAAGGTGGCGAAGGCGGTAATATTAAAGGGCTTAGCCTATACCTCAATTGCGAAGCCGCCGACAGGCACATTTATGAGGCAGCGGTATATGCCGAACAGCCCGATATTTTTAAAGATGAGGTACAAAAAATTGCCGATGATTATGACCTCGGGCTACCCAGCCGCTGGACGCTGGATGTGCTTTTCGGCGATAATGTTCCGGAGGAAGCTATTACGGCAAAAGACCTTAACGCGGCATTCTTTATAAAAACCAGTAAGCATTTTATTCAGCAAAAAGCTACAGCTTACATCCGTGTTTTAAATGGCGAAACTGAATTGAAGGAATATACACTTATTTCGGGTCCGGATAAAGTTAACATAGGCAGGGATAAAAAGGCGCAAGCAGACGATGGTTTCTTCCGCACCAATCAAATTGCATTCCCGTCGGAGAGCGGCGATGCTGCCAACAAATACGTCAGCCGCCAGCATGCCCACATAGAGTGGAATATTGAAGCACAGCGTTTTATGCTTTTTGCAGATGAAGGAGGCATCCCACCGAGAAATAAAATAAAGATACGTGCCGATAAAAGCGATAACGTGATCAAACTACACTCTACCACAATAGGCCATCCACTACAAGAAAGCGATCAGGTGATACTTGGAGAATCGGCGGTTTTAGAATTTAGCTATCAACCCGCAACTTAAATGAGTAAAGTTTTTACGATAGCCGAAGGATTGGAGAATTTGGGTGCGCTGCGTACGGGCGGCCAGGGCTCGGTATATAAAGGGAGGCGAACAGGGGTGATATACTCTGCTGTAAAATTGATACCTACGCCTGTTTACTCCGAAAATGGCGACGATAAAAACTACCGTAACTTTCAAAACGAAGTTGCCAAGCTTCAAAAGGTAAATGAGATACCTAACCCCAACGTTGTAAAAATATTAAGCTTTGGTATTACCGAGAGTGGCTCGTTTCCATTCATCGAGATGGAATACATCGATGGACCGGACCTGAGCGAATTGCTGCAACCACCACACGAAAAAGTGTTTATGCTGAAGGAGTTGCTTAAGGTTGCCGATCAGTTGGCTTGCGCCCTTGCGCACTGCCATAAAGTTGGCGTTAAGCACGGCGATGTTAAAAGCAATAACGTAAAATACAATATCCATACAGGCAACTACGTATTGCTGGATTTTGGTTTGGCTATTATGAGCGAGGAGCAGCGCCGGAGCAGTATCCGTAACGCCGGAGCGGTTGAGTTTATGGCGCCCGAACAACACGATGGAAAGATGCTAATGCAAACAGACGTGTACAGCTATGGCGTTATCTTATACGAATTACTTACCGGGCAAGTGCCGTTCCCATTGGATGGCGGCGGTGATACCGGCCGTAATACGGTAATGGTAAGGCATCAGGAAGCGCCGGTGCCTGACGCTATGAAAACGCGCAAAGCTAACCTGCCCCAAAACTGGGATGAAGATAAACAGGCACTGGAAATGCAGGTACCGGCATGGTTGTTAAACCTCATTGATAAATGCCTGCAAAAGAACCCCAATGACCGTTTTGCCGATGGTGATGAACTGCACAATGCCATTATAAGCGGTAGCCTTGCGTCTGGCGGGAATGGGTATATGAACGTTGGGCCGGCGACGTTATTAAGCGAAAACGAAAAACTACAAGCCGAATTGCAGGAGCGGCGCGACCCGGATAAAGTAGGAGTATTAAGGACAGATGGCGAAGTGGTGCATATGCACAAAACTGTTTTTAGCGGGCTGGTTTTTTTGGTTGTATTATTTATTGGCCTGTTTGCATACTCGTCTCTTACCAAAAAAGTCTCAAACGAGGGCTATAACCCTGTTGCCGCGGAAGCAACCATGAAACACTATAAGTCGGTACTGTTTATTAAGTCTTACAATTTCGATAGCGTTAAACAAGCGCGGCTATTAGCCAGGCTGCGGGCCGACTCAATTGCCAGGCGTAAAGCCGCACTTGTAATAAAAGCGAAAAAAGATAGCATTGCAATTACCACACCTCCGCAAAAACCTAAAAAGAAAAGAAAGAAGTTTTTGGGGTTGTTCTAGTTGCATTCCTATCACTTTAATCGTGGCCGCAATGTTAACAATACCACCCCTTTCTCAAATTGCTGTGTGTTAACGGTTTCAAAATCAGCGTCTATTCCCTCTGAAAAAAGGCGTTCGCCTTGCCCAACTATTGCCGGGTTTATTAGTAACCTTACTTCATCTACCAACCCGGCTTCTAACAATGGCCTAATTAATGATCGGCTCCCTTGTACCAAAATATAACCGTCTCCATCACTTTTAATACTTTTTACCGTACCAATCCAATCCTTCTCAATAATAGTGGTGTTTTCCCATGGCGCGGTTTTTAATGTAGAGGTCACCAGGTATTTTTTGTTCTGGTTCAGTTTATCTGCTACGCCCTGTTCGTTGGTTGTAAACGACGACCAGTATGGAAAAAGCATTTCGTAGGTAACGCGGCCATATAACATAATCTCACTGTTATTGATGGTATCCTGGATGAATTTTTGGCGACTATCACTATCAAAAGGCATCCACCATTTATGCATTAAACCGGCATCGAAGATCCCATCTAACGATAGCCATTCTGTTATGATTAATTTTCTCATGTTTTTAATTTTAGGCAAATATGCGGTGCAGATGCCGGACCCAATAGAACAAAACCGACAAAATTAAATCTTCGGGCGAATGCGCAGGTAATCGGTTGGCGTTAAATTGGTAAATTCTTTAAATGCGCGTATAAAATGGCTCTGATCCGCATAACCATGATGGTGGGAAATAAAGGAAAGATCTGGCAAGTTGCTACCGTTAAGTTGTTGAAATGCCTTGTTAAACTGGTTGATCCTCCTAAACACATTAGGCGAAACACCAATATGTTTTTCAAACATCCGCTGAAAAGTTCTTTCGGTAACATATAGTTCTTGCCGAACAGTTGTTAGTATTTCAGGGTTTGACGTGTTGCTGATGCGCTTGCAGGCATGAGTTATCCGTGCATCTGCCTGTTTAATTGCGGCAGCCCTGCCAAACAGGTAATCGTCAATCAATTGCATCAGTTCATCGGTCGTTACAGCGTTCAGTAAACGCTCTTCGAGGCCTGACTGCCCGTTGAGCAAGTTCAATGCGATGGGAAAATCGGTAAGTTCGTTGGCCGGTATATTAAAAAGTACACCTAAAGCGTAAGGTTTAAGAAAATAAGCAATCAATTTAAAGCTATTTTTGATCACCAATTGCTGCGGCTGTATGGTTTGTCCAAAAAGTGTTAAGTGATTGGTGTGTTCCCCAATGGTTCCCTTTGCGGTTGAAAAAAGAAGGGTGGGCATTCCATTTGCAAAAACAGGTAATACAAAAGGGCTAAAAACCTCCCCGTATTCTATAGCAAGAATGGCTTCCACGTACGGGGCAGTTCTTGCAGCCGGTTTCGCGTAAGTTACTTTCATTTTATGGGATGTCTGCATGCCTTATATACCCGCAGCCCACCGGCACATATTTGTCTTTTACTTGCAATAGATAAATATATTTTGAGGTACTGCCGTTATCCACAAATACGTGTACAATGGTACCAGTATCATCTTTGGCGGGTTTATATTTCTTCCAGCCGCTTCGGCCCCCAAGTTTTTTCATCTCGGCATTGGGCCATTTTAGGCTTTCACTATCGTTCAGGGTAGAGTAAACGCCACCATCCTTTTGTATTTTGGCCTGCTTGCCAATCAGGGCGAATGCTGAAGCGCTATCAATATTGCAGTAATCGGTTTTATTAAGCGCAGAATCGGGCACTGTGGTTTGTGCATCGCAGGTAGCTGTGTAAAGAGTAAACGCAAGGCAAAAGCCGCTCGCAAGCTTAATAATATTTTTCATGGTAATGATTATTAATGGTTTCCGCAGGTAGCGCGGGTAATCAGGGTAATACGAATAAACGAAAAATATGCCACAAGCATATGTCCTTAATGGTTTATTTCTACTTTTACCAACATGAAAACTTTAGGCCTTATCGGCGGGACAAGCTGGGTATCAACTATCGATTACTACCGCTTTATAAACCAAGGTATTAACAACAGACTCGGCGGCGTAAATGCAGCAAGGTTGCTTATCCATTCCTTTAATTATGCTGATATCGTTAAAAATCTGAATGCGAACGATTGGGGCGCTATCCTGAAAATGATAGTGGACGCGGGTGCCGGCCTAAAGAATAGCGGTGCCAGCGGTATAATACTTTGCGCTAACACCCCCCATCTGGTAGCGGCGGAAGCGCAGGAGCAAATTGGCCTCCCTATTATCCATATCGCCGAAGCAACAGCGGCGGCTATCAACAAAGAGGGCTTTAAAACTATTGCTTTATTGGGTACACGCTTTACCATGGAACACAACTTCTTTACCGATAAATTAATTGCGGCGGGGATACAACCGCTTACGCCGGATAAGGCCGACCGCGATTTTATTCACGAAACCTTACTGCGCGAAATGGGAAAAGGCATTTTTAAGCCTGAAACCAAAGCCGCCTACCTGCAAATAATTGAGAAATTAAAGCAACAGGGTGCCGAAGGAGTGATACTGGGTTGTACCGAAATCCCCCTGTTAATACAGCCTGCCGATATCGATATAATGCTTTTTGATACTGCAGCTATACACTCCGCTGCCGCAGTTGAATTTGCTTTGAGTTAATAATTATACCTAAATTATTTTGCATACTTTTAAAGCATAATGCAAGAAAAAAACAGCAAAAAAACCATCAGGGCCTGGGCCATGTTTGATTGGGCAAACTCTGCCTATAATCTCGTTATCACCACCACTATTTTTCCGTCGTATTACGTGGCGATTACCGAAAATCCGGCCAATGGCAACCGGGTGAACTTTTTTGGGCATAGCTTTATCAATACAGCCTTACAAACTTATTCCTTATCGTTTGCCTATTTAATTATGGTACTGCTGCTGCCCATCCTAAGTTCTATTGCAGATTACCGGGGCAACAAAAAGGTTTTTATGCAGTTTTTTACCGTGATGGGCTCACTGGCTTGCTGCGGGCTTTACTTTTTTGATGCCGAGCACCTGGAAAGAGGCATAATTTGTTTTGCCGTTGCTGCAATCGGTTATAGCGGTGGTTTTGTGTTTTATAATTCATACCTGCCCGAGATAGCCACACCGGATATGCAAGACAGGGTGAGCGCTAAGGGTTTTACCTATGGTTATGTCGGCAGCGTACTTTTGCAGCTTGTTTGTTTTGTATTTGTGTTAATGCCTGATACATTCGGCTTAACAAAGGGCAGTGCCGCCCAGTTGTCATTCCTGTTGGTAGGCATCTGGTGGATTGGGTTCGCGCTCATCCCATTCGCGGTGTTGCCAAAAGGCAGCCCGAACGCACAAACACACCAGCACAATATCATAAAAGGTGGTTTTATAGAACTTGGTAAAGTTTGGGGGAAAATAAAGGTCATGCCTATGTTAAAGGGTTACCTGCCTGCTTTCTTTTTCTATTCCATGGGAGTGCAAACTATTATGCTGGTTGCCACAGCCTTCGCTGCCAGCGAACTGCATATGGACACCCCTGAACTCATCACCATCATCCTCATCATCCAAATCATTGCCATTGCAGGTGCCACCATCATGTCTCGCCTGTCCGACAGGTATGGCAATATTCGTATACTTATTTTTGTGGTGTTTATTTGGATAGGGGTCTGCATTGCTGCTTATTTCACTACCAGCAAAACACAGTTTTATATCATAGCGGTGGTGGTGGGATTAGTAATGGGAGGTATACAATCGCTTTCGCGCTCTACTTATTCTAAATATCTTCCGCAGGATATTCCGGATACTGCGTCGTTTTTTAGTTTTTATGATGTTACCGAAAAATTGGCCATTGTTGCAGGGCTGTTTAGCTTTGGCTTTATATTGGAATTGACTAACAGCATGCGCAATTCTACACTGGTGCTGTGCGGCTTTTTTATAATAGGGCTTTTGTTTTTATTTTCTTTATTACGAACGGAGAAGAAAGTAGAGAAAAATTCGGAATTTAGCGCGGTGTAATTTTGTGTGAATGATTGTTGAGCTGTTTATCCCATGTTTTATAGATCAGTTATATCCTGATACCGCCTTTAATACCTTAAAGGTGCTGGAAAAAGCGGGGTGCACGGTAAACTACAACCCTCAGCAAACTTGTTGTGGCCAACCTGCTTTTAATGCCGGTTTTTGGGACGATGCCAAGGCGGTGGGCAGCAAATTCCTTAATGATTTCCCCGAGGATAGCGTTATCGTTTCGCCATCTGCATCCTGCACGGGTATGGTGCGCAATTATTACAACGACCTTTTTACCAATACCACTTCGCACAACAAATGCCGTAATATCCAAAGCAACATATACGAGCTGAGTGATTTTTTGGTGAATATATTACAGGTAGATTATTTTGGTGCAGAGTTGGAAGGCCGCGCGGTATACCATGATAGTTGTGCCGGGCTGCGCGAATGCAAAATAAAAGAAGAGCCACGTAAGTTGTTATCTAAGGTATTAGGACTTGAATTGATAGATTTAAAGGACGGCGAAACCTGTTGTGGCTTCGGCGGTACGTTTGCCGTAAAATTTGATGCCATATCCACGGCCATGGCGCAGCAAAAAGTGTATAACGCTATCGACGTTAAAGCAGACTATATCATATCTACCGATGCTTCTTGCTTGTTGCACCTGCAGGGTTTTATCGACAAAAATAACCTCCCAATAAAAACCATCCATATTGCCGATGTTTTGGCACATGGGTGGGGAAATGTATGATATCCGACAAACCAGCTTGACACTTCTCCGGTATCTACCATAAACAGAAGAATAACTTTAAATGACTCGTATAGGCCTTATATCAGATACACATAGCTACCTGGACGATGCTGTATTTAAACATTTTGATGGTTGCGATGAAATATGGCATGCGGGCGATTTCGGCAATATAGAGCTGGCTGATCAGCTTGCTGCCTTTAAACCTTTTAAAGGCGTGTACGGCAATATTGATGGAGCCGATATACGCCAGGTTTACCCCGAGCACCTGCGTTTTAAATGCGAGGAGGTTGATGTATGGATGACTCATATCGGTGGTTATCCTGATAAATATAGCCCCATTGTTCGGAAAGAAATTTACCTAAACCCACCGCAATTGTTCATTAGCGGCCACTCGCATATCCTTAAGGTTGTTTTTGATAAAAAGATCAATTGCCTGCACCTTAACCCAGGGGCAGCGGGTAAGCAAGGCTGGCAAAAGGTGCGTACGCTAATGAGGTTTAGCATAACTGCCGATAAAATACATGGTTTGGACGTAATTGAGTTGGGTGCGAAATAGTGTGTGATTGATAGCCCATAGTTAAATTTAGCTGCACGAACTCTAGACTACCAGCTATAAACTGCCCAATTTAGCTGCCTCAGCTTCAAAAACCGAATCGATCAATAACTCCCGTTGTTTACCGGCAGCTACCGCCAACGCATCGCAACGTTCATTTTCGGGATGTCCGTTATGGCCTCGTACCCAAACAAATTTTATTTGGTGTATCTTGCTAATATTAAGGTATCTCAGCCACAGGTCCTTGTTTTTTTTGCCGGCGAAGCCTTTAGCCACCCATCCTTGTAGCCAGCGTTTCTCAATGGAATCGATTACATATTTGCTGTCGGAATAAATAGTAACCTGTTGGTTTGGTGCTTTGATAGCCTCCAGCCCCGTGATAACGGCCAGCAGTTCCATGCGGTTGTTAGTGGTTTTACGAAAACCGGCAGATAGTTCTTTATAATGAGCACCCGACCGTAATATCACCCCATAACCACCCGGGCCCGGATTCCCGCTTGATGCACCGTCTGTATAAATTTCTATCATAGTTCATGGTTGATGGTTGATAGATCATTGTTAAAATGACGATACCGCGCACCTGTCAGGCCTCAAAAATATAAAAACTTTACGCAGCTGCCATCAACTATGAGCCATGATCTATCAACTAATCTTCTTCACCTTCAATCTCAACGAGTTGCCGATAACAATAACATCAGAAAAAGCCATAGCCAAAGCGCCTACCATCGGGTTAAGGAAACCTAATGCAGCAACTGGGATAGCAATTATATTATAAGCAAAGGCCCAAAACAAGTTTTGCTTAATTGTAAGCAACGTATGCCGGCTTATCTGCAGGAATTTTACTACGGATTGCAGATCGGTATTCAGCAAAATAACCTTGGCAGACTGTATGGCTATGTGGCTGGCATCGTTCATGGATACACCAACATCTGCCTGAGTGAGGGCAGGGGCATCGTTTATTCCGTCGCCTATCATAATGGTTTTGCCTTTTTTGCGGTAGATATCTACAACGCTTAACTTTTCATCTGGTAATTTTTCCGCGTGTACTTCTGTAATTCCTAACGTTTTGGCTACGGATGCGCAACGGCTTGCTTTATCGCCGCTTAATAATACCGGCACAACGCCAACTTTTTTAAGTTGGGTAATTAAAGCGGCGGCATCAGGTTTAATGGTATCTTCAATGGAAATTTGTGCCACCAAAGCTTGGTTTTTGTAAAGCGAGAGGTTGAAACTATCGTTGGTATTTAGTTTTGCCGTACCCAAAAAATAGTTATTGCCGTCAACATCTTCAGCGCGCATTCCAAGGCCCTTTTCTTCCGCAACTGCCTTTAATATTATCTTTTGTTTCGGCAAGCCATTTAGCCCGTTCACTAATGATTTGGCAATTGGGTGATTAGATCGTTCCTCAATAGCGATTATTGCTCCACGTATCACTTCGATATCCTGACCGCTATCCACCTTGATATCTTTTATGCTGAACTTACCGGTAGTGAGCGTCCCGGTCTTATCAAATATCACGTACTTGGTATTAGCTACAGCTTCAATAGTGTCGCCACCTTTTATCAATATGCCGTTTTTGGCTGCCCGCCCCAAACCTACCATTACGGCGGTGGGGGTGGCCAGGCCCATTGCACAGGGGCAGGAAATTACCAGCACGGCAATGGCGTTCATCATACTGCGCTGCATGCCGGCATCCGTTGCAAAATAAGTTATCACGAAAGTAAATAAGGCTATCAGTATCACCACCGGCACAAAAACCGAGGCAACCTTATCTCCCAATTTCTGCACGGGCGGCTTGGCTGCCTGTGCTTTTTTCATCAAATCGATAATTTGCGACAGTGTGCTGTTGCTGCCTACTTTGGTAGCCATTATTTTAATATTGCCTTCCTGAACAATTGTGCCACCGATAACAGTATCGTATTTCTTTTTCTGTACGGGGATGCTTTCACCGGTAATCATAGCCTCATTAACGCTTGCTTCGCCCGATAGTACTTCGCCATCCACCGGCACCTGGCTGCCTTCGTTTACCAACAAAACATCTCCTGATACAACATCTTTGGCGTTTATTACTTCAATGCCATCTTTAATAACCCGGCTGGCGTTTACCTGTTGAAATTTCATCAAATCTTTTACAGCGGAAGTGGTTTGGTTAACACTGCGTTTCTCTAACACATTGCCTAGTAGTACCAGGGTGATAATTGTGGCACAGGTTTCGTAAAAAAGGTATTGTTCGCCAAGATTTTGAATGGTGCCCACCAAACTATAAACAAATGCAGATGTGGAGCCAATAAATATCAGCACATCCATATTAGGTACCCCGCCTTTAACAGAACTATAGGCACTCTTTCCAAAATGCAGGCAGCCAACTAAAAAAACGGGCAGGCAAAGCAGTAATTGTACTATTGGGTTATGCAAAAAATGCCAGGGGAACAGCATATGCAACAAAAGCGGAGCAGTAAACAACGCACAGAAGATGAATTTGTTCTCCACCTTATCATAAAATGGCGTTTGGTGGGTAGCCATATCGTCAACCACGTGGAAACCTAAATTTTCTATGTCGTTGATAATTCCAGGCAGGAGGGACTGGTCGGTTGTGGAAAATTTTACTTCTTCGGATGCAAAGCTTACCAATACGTTCTGCAGCCCTTTCTTTTCCAATAACTTATGGATGCTCATTGCGCAATTATTGCAATGCATTCCCGTAACGTTCAGTTCAACCAGTTGCTCTGCCATGATGTACAAATTTACCCATTAAGTAGAATTGTTCTAAATAATTAAGGTAAGGCGATTGTAATTTTAAAAAAGCTTTGCAAATTCACGCCGAATTTCTATTTTTGCAGCCTCCAATACGGTAGATGTAGCTCAGTTGGTTAGAGCATCGGTTTGTGGTACCGAGGGTCGTGGGTTCGAGCCCCATCATTTACCCAAAGCCTTTCAGGAAAACTGGAAGGCTTTTTTTATGCATCGTTCTTCCGTAAATGCAGGTGTCGCAAAAAAAACATATGTGTTCCCGGTAAAATAAAATGCAATTATCTGCATGTCAGCTTTTATGATCAAGCAGAATTCTTGTGGGGTAATAAAAAAAATATTTGTTTTGTGGGCGGATACTAAACATCCAAACGCTTGTCAAACGCTTATGACACCCTTGTCCGGCTAATTTTGCCTGAAGTACTCTTAGATTATTTTGAACTCATGGACGTCCGCTGAGAACGGGCAGTTGAACATATCCGGGCTCCAGTTTTAAACTTTTTCTGTGTCAGATAATTTCCCTTCTCCCTCATCTATATAATATATTCTATGGTACGGACTGATTATATTTCTATAATTCCATTTTCTATCTAACTTTACATAATCAACATTCAAAATTGATACGTGACGTTTTTCTGATCATAACTTATTAAAGTAATATATGGTTAAGTATTCCTTTAATACTTGGCGTTTACATTAAGAAGAAACTCAATCTTAAAAATAACAGATTAAGTATTGGTTGATTTGACAAAAAAAGATATATTTTATTCTAAATCCAACTTGCAATACATTCCGGATATCTGTTTTAAGGTTATATAAGTCTTAAACTTTATCAAAAACCTTGTAGCCGCTAATCATTTGATGATCAATATTAAACTATTAATTGAAATATGAAATCTCCGTTTCTGACAATAAAAAGTTTGCTGATGTCAAGCTTACATTTTAAACTGCCGATATATTTGCAGTAAAAAAAAACTGGATCGGCAAATAAGCGGTTAATTAAAGCTGGTAGTACAGTCAGAATTTAACTATACGTGATAGTTATCTAAAACCAGCATAATTAGCTTGATATTCAAAATAAACCCAACCAATTAAAATAAAACCTAACCAATTGTAATAAAAATAAGTTCTATGAAACGCAGAAACTTTGTTCAAGGCGACAATAATAAAAGAAAAGGTTTTTTCCTAAAAAGTGGATCAGTAGCGGCGATTCCTTTGTTAGTAGTATTGGGAGCCTTTACCAATATTCCTGAAAAACACTCATCGTATAATTTGTCTATCATTGATACGCCGCTCACCGAAGCACAAAAACATTTGGCTAAAAATGGCTTGAAGGGGCTCGATGTGGCACCTGGCTTGCGCGTTGAAACGATGGCAACCGAACCCATGTTGATCAACCCCACTAATATCGACGTGGATGAAAAAGGAAGGGTTTGGGTAACGGAGGCCTATAATTACCGGTTTGAGATCAATCACAACAAACCCCGGGAGGCAGGCGACCGGATCGTAATTTTAGAAGATAAGGATGGAGACGGAAGTTTAGAAACTAGTACAGTGTTTTACCAAGGCCCCGAAGTTAATGCGCCTTTAGGCGTGTGCGTATTGGGTAACCGGGTATTGGTATCGCAAAGCCCATATGTTTGGGCTTTTTATGATGACAATAATAATGGCAAAGCCGACCGGAAAGAAATATTATTCCAGGGGATAAGCGGCGAGCAACATGACCATGGCATACACAGTTTTGCATTTGGCCCGGATGGTAAACTATATTTCAACTTTGGTAATGCCGGTAAAACCCTCAGAGATAAAAATAATGAGGTGGTACTGGATCAGGATGGTGATGAGATAGGGCCTAAAAAATACAAGGAAGGAATGCTCTTCCGTTGCGACCCGGACGGTACTCATGTGGAATGCCTGGGCCATAATTTCAGAAACGAATACGAATCGGCCGTAGATAGTTATGGCAATATATGGCAAAGTGATAATGATGACGACGGGAATAAAGGAGTACGGATAAATTACGTGATGGAATACGGGAATTATGGCTACACGGATGAGGTAACCGGCGCGGGCTGGAGTGCTAAACGCATTAACATGGAAGATTCGATCCCGCTTCGCCACTGGCATCAAAATGATCCGGGTGTTATCCCCAATTTGTTGCAAACAGGTTCCGGCTCGCCTACCGGGATGGTTATTTATGAAGGCACGTTGTTACCGCAGCAGTTTCAGAATGGGATGATCCATGCCGAACCGGGGCATAATGTTGTCCGGGGCTATCCTGTTCAAAAAGCCGGCGCAGGGTATACCGCCAGTATCCTCAACATGCTTGATGGCGAGCGGGACCAATGGTTTCGCCCGGCAGATGTTTGTACAGCACCGGATGGCTCTTTAATTATAGCCGACTGGTATGATCCCGGCGTTGGCGGGCACCGGGTGGGCGATCTTCAGCGTGGCCGCATATATCGGGTTGTTCCGGAGGGTACGAAAGCAACCTATAAAATACCTGAACAGGATTATACCACCCCAAAGGGTGCAATCATTGCCCTGCAGAATCCAAATCTCGGCGTTCGCAGGCATGCTTTCATAGCATTAACAGGCATGGGAGAATCAGCAATAGCGGAGCTGGAAAAGTTATGGTCGACATCGCCCAATCCCCGTATGCGTGCCCGGGCCCTATGGGTGCTTTCAAAATCAACAAAAGCCACAAAATATTTTTCCGAAGCCATCAACAACCCTAACCCTGATTTAAGGATAACCGGGCTGAGGGCGGCAAGAGAAGTAAATACCGATGTGATTAAGCTTGCAGCAGCTTTAGTAAATGATCCGGACGCACAGGTAAGGCGCGATTGTGCGATTGCGCTACGACATCGGAATGAACCGGAAGCCGCGACGATATGGGCGGCACTTGCAGCCAAGCATAATGGCAATGACAAATGGTATTTAGAGGCACTGGGCATCGGGGCCGACAAGCAATGGGACCAATTCTTTGTAGCCTACCTGAAAGTAGTACCGGATCCTTTATTAACAGCCGCAGGCAGAGATATTGTGTGGCGGGCCCGTACAAATATTGCGCTTCCATACCTGGTAACGCTGGCTAAAGATGCAAGTGTTCCATTAAAATCCCGTTTGAGGTATCTCAGAGCATTTGACTTTTATCCAGAACCTGAGAAATCCAAAGCTTTGGTGAAATTATTAGAAGAAAACAATGGTAAAGATTTGCAATTAAGTGCAATGCTATTGAAGTCCTTAAACCCTCAGGATATATCAGGTTCCCCTTTATCGCAGCAACAGGTTCAACTGGTTTTAAATTCGTATACCGGAACGCAGGATTTTGTTGATATGGTAAAACAGTATAATATTACTACAGAAGCCGATAAATTGATGGACCTGGTAAAAAGCAAAGATATTCAAGGTAGCGGAGGATATCAAAGCGGAGGGATCGGGGCCGATGCTGCCAGGCTATTACTTAAAGCTAAAGAAGATGTTCGCTTCCTGAATGTTATTAAAGGTAAAGATCAAAATTCGGCGTCGAATGTTTTATCAGTACTTGGTGCAATAGGCAACGATGAATCAATAGCTATCCTGTCGAAGGTGATTTTATCAGATCAGTATAGTGTATCCACCCGTCAAAAAGCGGTACAAGCGCTGGGTAAAAGCCAAAATGGGGAAGACCGCGTTCTGGCAATGCTTGAGGGGAAAAAATTACCTCAGAGTTTAATTACACCAGCTGTTGCAGGCTTGAGCGGAACACTCAGAAAAAGCACGCTGGACAAAGCAAAAGCCTTTTTACCCAAAACCGCTGTTGCCAAAGTTGCTAAAACCAAAGTGCCGTCTGCTAATCTTACTGCCATACTTGCTTTAAAAGGAAATGCACTGAAAGGAAATGCCGTTTTCCTCAGAACCTGTTCCGTATGCCATAAAGCTAATAAAGCCGGTTTTGAATTTGGGCCTAACTTATCAGAAATAGGCGCGAAGTTACCAAAGGAGGGATTATTTGATGCTATAGTTAACCCCTCTGCAGGTATTAATTTTGGATATGAGACCTCACAGCTTAATATGAAAGATGGCTCAACCCTGATGGGGATCATTTCGAGCCGGACAGAGACTGATATCGAATTGAAATACCCGGGGGGCTCTGTTCAGAAAATTAAAACGGCTGATGTTAAGCAAATAAAAAAGGTATCGGCCTCTATGATGCCGGCCGGCCTGAATCAAACTATGTCGAAACAAGAATTCGCGGATCTGCTTGCGTTCCTCGGTTCTTTAAAAAAGAAAGGATAAAATACAGAACTGTACCAACCTATTTATAGCGCTAAAGCTAAATAGGGCTTACACTGTTTTTTGTATCTATGGAAGGCCTGGTACTTAGGTTAGCGGATTAGTGACACCCGGAGCAGTTATAACAGGGGGAATATGGCTCGTTTACATGGTAGGCTTGGAGAATGCTACTAAACTAACAAAAGATGGGTGGGAGAGTAGAGCTGAGCGGAACGGATGGATATGTGGAGATGCTATACCTGGGGGGCAATGTTGCAAATGGAATTACCGAAATATGGTAGATCAAGAAGCTATTTAAGCCCTGTAGGCAAAATGCTGACAGCTGTCCATCCACCGTCGATAATTATGCTTTGACCGGTAATATGCCGTGCTTCTTCCGACACCAGGAACAGCGCGGTATTTGCAATATCGGTTACGCTGGCTGGCCGGCCCATGGGGGTAATTTCTGTCCACACGTGTTCATAATCGGCTTCCTCGGTGGTGCGCTCGGTTAACGTTGCGCCTGGTGCCACCGTGTTTACTGTTATTTTGTATTGTGATAGTTCTATCACCAGGTTTTTTGCCAGCATTTCTAAGGCGGCCTTGGTCATTGCGTAAGCTGCAAGGCTCTTTAGTGCCTGGTGCCCGACTACTGATGACGTAAATAAAATAGAGCCGCCATTATTCTGTAGTTTCATTTGCCTCGCTGCAGCCTGTGCTAAAAAGAAAGGCCCGCCAAGATTAACCTGCATTACTTTTGAGAACGATTCCTTAGGGTAGGTTAGGAAATCGCCGTAAAGCGTTATGCCGGCATTAGCGATAGCAATATCAAGGCTACCATACAGGGCAACTGCAGTATCAACCATTTGATTTATAATAGCCACATCGCTCGAATCGCCCGCCAAGGCTATGCAATTGCCACCTTGCCTGCCGTTGATTGTTGCTGCTGCTTTTTCGGCCAGAGCGGCATCAATATCGTTCAGTATAACATTTGCACCCTTATCCGATAGCATGCGGCATATCTCGAACCCAATGCCCTGCCCGGCACCGGTTACTATCGCAACTTTATTTTTAAAATTCATAATAAAATAAATTAGTGGGAATCTCTTACCACATCACTACCCCATACATCTACCAGAAAATCAATATCGGTACCCAAACGCGGCTGTTGCATACGGGCGCGTTAAACAAACCCATTTTTCCCTTTACGGCCTAACCATACCCGGTCATTTAGTCCTGCTCGTTCATTTTATTTATTTAGGTATTGGGTACGCAGCCGGGAGGTCACTATTGGGTAAATATACTTATCAATGGTTATTAATCAAATTAAGGTAATGGTTAGTGGGAATTCCTTGCTAATTTGAACAGAAGACGGTATGAGTTTTGGCAATAACCAATCTCTTTTTGCGTTTGGCAGCGTTCGGCATGATGCGCGAACGCCCGACTGAACATTATTTCAAACAGACAGTAACGGCATAGCCTTTAAAAGTGATTAGCCGGAGTTTTAAGAGCGAACAGGATGTGACTTGTTGTGAAGCTCTTTTAAGGCCTGTATCAATAGTTCAAGGTTTACCGGTTTGGATAAATAGCCATCCATGCCCGCGTTAACGCAATTATCGCGGTCTTCCGTTAAGGCGTTTGCTGTCATAGCTAAAATCATCGTTTTTGCTCCATAATTTTTGCGGATAAGCCGGGTGGCTTCCAGGCCATCTATATTGGGCATTTGTATATCCATTAATATGATATCGTATTGCTTTTTACCCATCATATTCATCACTTCCTGGCCGTCGTTAGCTAGGTCGGCCTGATATCCCAACTTATTTAATATCCGGGTTATAAGTTTTTGGTTCATTAAATTATCTTCAGCTACCAACATTCTAAAGGGGTAATCCAGTGCAAATTGTTCAGATAGCAGCGATTTTTTCTTATCGGCCTCTGGTAAGGTTTCTTTTCTTAACTCGGCCTGTACCACATCATATAAGGCTTGCTGCTTTACGGGCTTGGTTAGCACTGCGTTAAACAGGTGGGGGTAAAGCTTTTTGCTTTCGTTCCCTATTGAGCTTAAGAGGATAATTGGCTGACTGTTGGATATGCCTTTTATTTGGGTGCTTAGCGTTATCCCATCCATATCTGGCATTTGCATATCGGTGATGATAAGGTCTATTTTGCTGTCATTTTTAAGGATACGTAATGCGTCCTGTGCTGACGATACTGCTGTGACGATCATCTTCAGCTTTTCGAGCTGAATTTTTAAGATTCTTAAATTTGTAGGGTTATCATCGATAATAAGTACGTGTTTTCCAAAGCAGGCCGTTTTGTTTTCATCTTCAGCAACCGGCTGTGCTGCCGCCCCCTCTTTACAACTAATGTTAAATGTAAAGGTACTGCCGATGCCCTTTTCGCTCTTAACGTCAATTTTGCCCCCCATTATCTTAACCAGCCGTTCGCTTATCACAAGCCCAAGCCCGCTACCGCCATACTTGCGTGTTACAGATGAGTCTATTTGGTTAAAGGCTTTAAACAGGTGCTCAAAATGTTCGTCGGCTATGCCAATGCCGGTGTCGCGTACGGCAAAGGTGAGTTGAAGGCGTCCGGCGCCTAATTTGGTACCGGTAACACCCAAATAAACCTCGCCTTTATGCGTAAACTTTATGGCATTACCAATAAGGTTTATCAGAACCTGGCGCAACCGCATACTGTCGCAACGGATATCCGCGGGGATATCATCAGCAATATGATAAACCAGGTCTATGCCGGCTTGTGCAGTTTTAGAAGCAAAAAGCTCAAGTACATCTTCGATACATTTTCGTAGTTCAAAATCATGATCATCGAGGCTAAACTTGCCCGATTCTATCTTGGAGAAATCAAGGATGTCGTTAATCACCGTCAACAATGATTCACCACTATTCAATATCGCATCATTGTATTCGCGCTGCTCGGTATCCAGTTCGGTTTCTGCCATCAGCGCGGCCATGCCCAATACACCATTCATGGGCGTGCGTATCTCGTGGCTCATGGTGGCCAAGAATGTACTTTTAGCCAGATTGGCTTTATCTGCTTCTTCGCGTGCCCGGGCCTCCTGCTCTTTTTGTTTGTATAATTCTTCCGATTGAGATTGCAGTTCTTCAGATTGGGCCTGCAATTCGCTTGCCTGAATCTGTAATTCCAGGTTAAGGGTTTTAAGGTCGAGCGCTTGTCGGCTAATTTGGTTGGTACGTTCGGCAACCTGTTGTTCGAGATGAAGTTTTTGCCTTCTGAAAAAGTTAAATCTTAGTATGTATAACACATAGGCTATTCCAAAAAATAAGATGACTGCCACCGTTCTGAACCACCAGGTCATCCAAAATGGCGGCAGGATAATTACCTTAAGCCTGGTGGGGATATTGTTCCAAATGCCGTCGTTATTGGCCGCTTTAACTAAAAAGGTGTAGGTGCCAGGGTCGAGGTTGGTATAGGTTGCGCTGCGTTGGTTGCCCACATATCGCCAGTCGGGGTCGAAGCCCTCCAGTTTATACGCATAAGTGTTTTTTTGAGGGACTGTATAATCTAATGCAGAAAATCCGATGGTAAACACTGATTGATCATGCTGTAAAGTAACCTCCTTTGCCGTGAGTATGCTTTGTTTTAGCGGGGAGTTTTTTGAATATGTTTGCACGGGTTTGTTAAATAATTCAAAGCCGCTGAGCACTACATTAGGCTTATTTAAATTAAAGGTTATATTATCAGGACTTATGATATTAAACCCATTTATGCTACCCACTGCAATTTGCCCATTTGGGAGTTTTGCACCGCTGCCTAAATTAAACTCCTGGCTTTTTAAGCCATTGTGCATATCAAATGTTTTTGTTGGAGTTTTTGAAACAGGATCAAAACGCGTGATGCCTTTTAAAGAGCTGAGCCATAAATATCCCTGTTTATCACCTGCGATGTAATTAATGGTATTATTAATCAATCCATTCTCTTCGGTATAACTTGTTATTTTTTTTGTTTTGTAATCATAGCAGTTAAGTCCACCTTCCATAGTGCCTATCCACATATGGCCTTTGCCATCCTCGTAAAAGCAGCTGATCACATCACTGGTAAGGCCGCTGTTTTTACTGTTAATGTGGGTGAATTTGTGCGATTGCTCATCATAAACCGAAACACCATTGGAATACCCTCCCATCCAGATATTACCATTTTTGGCACAATACAGGGCTTCGATGCCATTATCGGCTATCGAGTTGGGGTTCTTATCATCGTGAATGAATTTTTTAAAGGTCTCGGTTTTAGGATCAAAAACGCTTACTCCGCCAGCATTGGTGCCTATCCATATCTGGCCCAAATTGTCTTCAGCCAGGGCATAAACAGAGGCGTTATTTAAATTGCCGGCACCCGGTCCAATGGTGTAATTTTTAAATTGCCCGGTTTTAATATCATAGCGGTCTACCCCCGTGCTGTAAAATCCTACCCAAACGGCGGTATTTGCTTTGTTGACGAGTATACACGAAGTGTAATTTGTTGTGATAGCGTTTTTTTTACCTGCGTTGTGACTATAAAGAGTATATTTTGCCGCCTCACGGTTATAGTAGGCCATGCCTGCATCGGTTGCCAGGTACAGGTTATTGGTGTTATCTGCCGCTATTCCCCTTATGATATTCTCGATGGATGGATTGGCATTAGTGGACGATTTGTAGGCAGGGAACAGGTTTAAGTTGTGGTCGTGTTTTAAAACGCCCTCGCTGGATGTGCCTATCCATAATGCTTTTTGTTTGTCGATACATAAGGCGTAAATGCCATCATTTGGCATGTTATCGTGCTCGGCGGGTTGGTTGTTTATATCTAAAAATACTTTTT
>NZ_CAMLOV010000086.1 GCF_946481715.1 uncultured Mucilaginibacter sp.
AAATAAAAAATACCTAATTCTATTGTCGAATTACTAAACCCTTACAGCAATGACGGCGTGGTCGACACATCTGCACATCTATCACTCGCACCCTTCTCTTACATCCACAAACGCGCTCTTTACTTCG
Organism: uncultured Mucilaginibacter sp.; assembly: GCF_946481715.1. The sequence goes on from NZ_CAMLOV010000086.1 coordinate 128, forward strand.
TCTTTAAAGAACAAGGAGGCATGGTGGTCAAAGTCGGCGGTGTCGTCTATGGTGGTATAGAATTGGCGGTTGCCGGTTTTGGTGAGTTTTTGCTCAATTTCGGGGTGGCGCTGCAGGTAATCTACCAGGCTGGCGGCTACTATGTCGCCTTGGGCAACCACCGTCATATTAACCGGTAAGTGGTCCTTTATTTTATCGGCAAGCAGGGGGTAATGGGTACAAGCCAGCAAAATGGTATCTATGTTGGGCGATTGCGCCATCAATTGATCTAAATATAGCTGTACATAGTAATCGCTGCCGGGTTTATCGTATTCGCCGTTCTCTATCAGCGGTACCCATAGCGGGCAGGCTTGCTGGTAAACTTTAAGCTCGGGTGCAAAGTGTTCTATCTCTATCAGGTACGATCCGCTTTGTACGGTGCCTTTTGTGCCCAGTACGCCAATCTCTTTGGTTTTGGTGTAATTGCCAATTACCTCTGCCGTGGGGCGAATAACGCCCAGCACGCGTTTATCTGCATATTGCTTCGGCAAATCTTGCTGCTGTATGGTGCGTAATGCTTTGGCAGATGCGGTATTGCAGGCCAGTATCACCAGCGGGCAGCCTTGTTTAAACATCCACTGTACGCATTCCCAGGTGTATTGGTGTATGGTATTAAAAGAGCGGTTACCATAAGGCGCCCGGCCATTATCGCCCAGGTATAAATAATCGTAGCCCGGCAACGCTTCCACAATGGAGCGGAAAACGGTTAAGCCGCCTATGCCCGAATCAAATACGCCTATTGAGGTGCCTGTTGCCATATACTTCAAAACTAAAAAAAGCGCCCCTTAATGAGGGCGCTTTTATAAATAAATAATTCGTTTAGCTTACTTTAAGCCCAATTTAAGCTTTGCAGCTGCCATCAGGTCATCAGCATCCGGAGATACGATAAGATCGGTTTGTGAAGAGTTTAAAACGTAAGTATAGCCTTTTTCTTTTGCTATAGCTGCAATTGCAGCACGTGCTTTATCAACCAATGGTTTGGTTAATTCGTTACCTTTTGCTTCAACACTTTGCTGTGCAGTACCCTGGTAATCCTGGAAACGTTTTTGCATATCCTGCAGTTCGCCTTCTTTTTGCACGCGTACAGCGTCGGTCATAGTTGCTTTTTTGTCGTTGTAATCTTTCAATTTCAACTGCAATTCATTGTTCATACTTGTTAACGTAGTAACAAATGTTTGTTTGTAAGCGTCTATCTGGGTAGAAAGCGTTTTAGTTTCTGGCATCAAGCCTACCAACTGCTCAAAATTAATATGGCCTATTTTCGTTTGGGCCTGGGCAAAGTTGCCTGCAAATAACATTCCTGCTGCAACTAAAGCAACTTTAAATAGTTTTTTCATTGTTTTTTGTTCTGTTCTGGTGTTTAAATTAAATAGTTCGCGAATTTATGTATTTTTTTTATTTAGCGAAAACTCCTGGCTTGAGGCCCAACTTGGTTACCACGTCGGCGCTTTTGTCATAGCGTGGGCTTGCATAAAGCATAATCACCTCGCTGTTTTTGTCAAATATCATATCCAAATTATCGCTTTCGGCAACTGCCTGCACTGCTTTGGACACTTTATCCTGTATAGGTTTAATCAGCGAAGTGCTTTTCTTTGCCAATTCGCCATCTGGGCCAAACTTATCGCGCTGAAAATCCTTCGCCAATTTTTCTTTGTCTACAATTTCGGCTTCGCGGCGTTTGCGCATATCGGGCGTCATCAGCACCTGGTCGGCCTGGTAGGCTTTGTATAAGCGGTCGATCTCCTGGAAACGGGCATCAACCTCCTTTTGCCACTGTTCTGATAAAGCAGCCAGTTGCTTTTGCGATGATGCGTACTCGGGTATATGTTTCAAAATATAATCCGAATCAACATACGCAAAGCGCTGCGCCATAGCAGCTATTGATGCTGTGAATGTAAAAAAGAGTACTAAAACTATCTTCTTCATAAATTTAATTAAATCCTCCGCTTAAACTTTGTGAAATGGTGAAGTGGATATGCCCTTTGTTAGCATCAGGCTGTCCCGGCAGTTTATCAAACCCATAACCATAATCAAGCCCAAGCAAGCCAAATATAGGTAAAAATATCCTTGCACCTAAACCTACCGAACGCCTAACGTTAAACGGATTTACCTGGCTTATATTATCCCAAACGTTACCACCCTCTGCAAAAGCAAGCATATAAATGGTTGCCGACTGGCTGGCAATTACCGGGTGCCTTAACTCAAATGTGTATTTGTTATAGATAGCGTTGCCCTGGTTGGTGTTTGCATTGAAGCTTGACCCTACCGGTACTACCGAGAAGTTTTCGTAACCCCTCATACCAATAATATCTGTACCCTGCAGAAACTGGTAGCTCTGCATACCATCGCCACCTAATTTAAAGCGCTCGAACGGCGACGGGCCTACTTTGCTGTTGTACTGGCCAAGGTAACCAAACCTTGCCTGGCTCATTAATACCAGTTTGCCGGTTATTTTGGTAAACCACTGGGCATCAAATTTCACTTTGTAGTACTCCACAAAATGGTACCTGTCTTCTGGTGTGGCGATATTGTAGTTGATATGGTTAAACAACGAATATGGCGGCGTACCCTGCAATGTTAGTTTTATGTTTGAACCACTTGTTGGGTAAAGCGGCACATCTACCGAGTTACGGCTAAACTCCTGGGTTAACTTTATGTTGTACGATGTACCGTTGTTAAACAGGTAGCCAGGGTAGTTATCCAGGTTATAATGATCGAAGTTTAAAGAGTAGTTAAGCTGGAAATAGTTATCGGGCCAGTTTAAACGTTTACCCAATGTAATACCGACACCATTGATACGCAGGTTGTTGTAGTTAGGGCTGGTTTTTGGATAGTATTGCCCTGTAGAGCTGCCTTGTGTATACGCAGATAAAGCAAAATAAATAGGTTTTTTACCACCCAACCATGGCTCGCTAAAGGTGAACGAGAAGTTTTGGTAAGTACGGCCGCTACTTTGACCTCTTAAGCTAAGTTTTTGACCATCGCCTTTTGGAAGCGGGCGGTATGCTTTGCCATTGAATAAATTACGCAACGAGAAGTTGTTGAACGTTAAGCCCAGTGTACCTACCAATTGGCCACCACCGAAACCGCCCGAAAGCTCTATCTGGTCGGATGGTTTTTCTACTACGTTGTAAATTAAATCCACAGTACCTTCGGCTGGGTTAATATTGGTTGGCCTTGGCTCGGTCTTTTGCTCATCAAAGTTGCCCAGTTGGCCAATTTCGCGCGCACTGCGTATCAATAGTTCTTTGTTGAATTTTTGCCCCGGTTTGGTACGGATCTCGCGCATTACCACCTTATCATTGGTAACATCGTTACCTTTTAATATAACGCGGTTAATGGTGTATTGCGGGCCTTCGTATATGCGGATATCAAGGTCAACAGTGTCGTTATGGATGCGGGTTTGTACCGGGTCGGCATTGAAGGTTAAGTAACCATCGTTAAGGTATAAGGATGATACATCATCGTTGTTTGGCGTAGGGCCGCTTAAACGTTTACCTAATTCTTCCTCGCTAAAAACCGCGCCTTTTTCAATCGACATTACGCGGGTAAGTATGTCGCCGGGGTAACGTGCATTGCCCGAGAATTTTATATCGCCGAAGTAATACTTGTGGCCTTCTAACACCTTTATTTTTACGTCAACAGTTTTGTCATCGTGCCTGGTTACACTATCACTTAGTATTTCGGCGTCGCGGTAACCTGCACCCTGCATTTTATCAACAAGGTTTTGCTTATCCTCGTCGTACTTATCCTGTTTGAATTTTTTGGAGCCGAACAGGTTATACCAGCGGCGCTTGCGTGTTTTGGTCAAATATTTCCGCAATTTGCTTTGCGAGAAATCCTTGTTCCCTTCAAATGTTACGCTGTTGATCATCACCTTGGATTTTTTATCCACCGCTACATTCAGTATCACGCTGTTAGGGTCGCCCGGGTCTTTGGTTTGGGTCATCGTAACGGTCGTATTTAAATACCCCTTTTCGTTAAAATGCCTTTTGATGATAGCACTTGTAGTGCTCAGCAAATTCTCGTTTACAATTTTACCGGTTTTATCGCTCAGTTTTTTGGTAACGTCTTCAATTTCGCCTTTACGTATGCCGGTAATCTTTAACCTCGATAAGCGCGGGCGCTCCACCACGGCAATTTCCAGATAAATGGTATCCATGTTAATACCGGTTACATTTAAGTGGATATCATCAAAAAGGCCTTGTTTGTAAAGGTCTTTTATCACATTGGCGTTAGCCTCGCCAGGCAGGTTTATCCTATCGCCTTTGTTCAGTTTTGATATTTGCAGCAATACATCTTTATCAAGGTATTTGGCGCCACTAATGGTAATGCCACCAATGATATAATCTTTTGGATTAAGGTAGCTCAAACTATCGGCGGGGATGGTTTTTGTAAGCGTTGAGCGCCTTTGGCCGGGGATCTGGGCAATGACAGCTGTGCTTAAAAGAGAGAAAAGAATAGCAAAAAATACTTTATTCATCCGAATATTTTAGTGGGCTAAAAATAATTTATACAGTTGTTAAATTTTGTTAAAAGAATAAATTTAGTTTACCTGCTCGCTTGTCATCCCAAAACGGCGTTCGCGTTTCTGGTAATCCAGTATCGCTTCATACAAGTCTTCGCGCCTAAAATCGGGCCATAGCTTTGTGGTGAAGTACAATTCGGCGTAGGCAATTTGCCAAAGCAGGTAATTACTTATGCGGTATTCACCACTCGTGCGTATCAAAAGCTCGGGGTTGGGTATACCGCCTGTATATAAATTATCTTCAAACATAGTTTCATCAATATCTTCGGGCTTTAGCTCGCCGTTTTGCACTTTTACGGCCAATGCTTTGGCTGCGTGCACAATTTCGCGGCGGCTGCTGTAGCTTAATGCAAGCGTAAGCACCAACCCCGTATTTACCGATGTTTTATTTATTGCGTTGTTAAGTTCTTTATGACATTTTGCCGGCAGCTGATCAAGGTCGCCAATGGCATTAAGGCGAACGTTGTTTTCCATCAGCTTATTAATTTCTTTATTAATAGTGCTGATGAGCAGTTCCATAATGGCGTTTACTTCAAAGGTGGGGCGGCTCCAATTTTCGGCGCTAAAGGTGTACAGGGTTAGATATTCAACGCCCAGTACGCCTGCACCTTCTACCACATCCCTTACCGATAGCACGCCATTGTGGTGGCCAAACACACGTAATTTGCCTTTCCCCTTGGCCCAACGGCCGTTACCATCCATAATAATTGCTACGTGGCGGGGCAGTTTCTGCAAATCTATCTGATCCTTATAACTCATTTTTTGGGCGGTTTTAACAGCAAAAACTACACTGTTAAATACAATACTTAGCTAAAACACCCGGTGTTTTAAGCAAAGCATTCAATAATTTATACCAATTTTTAAGGTGACAAAGGTAAAACTTACTTTGTATTATTTTAGTATGGAGTGAAAAAGAAATAAATGGCAGGTTTTGGGGAGATGTTGGGTGTGAGGACGTTTGGTTTTTTTAGCGCAACAGAATGCCCGCTTCTGTTTTAGAAGGTAAGGTTTACCCGCTCGAAGGTAAAAAACAATAAAATATACCTTCGATTATTTCGAGAAGTAAGCTTTACCTTTTTCAAATGCAGGAATTCCTTTAAACAAAAAACCCTCCCTGCCGAAACAGGTGAGGGTAAACACTACTAATTTATTGATGAAGTTTAGGTTTGATTATTAATACGCCTGCTTATCCTTTAGCATGCTGATGTCCTTTGGCTGTATATCGGCGATGGCGAATTGCTGCACTCCGGTTATGGTCATTTCATCAAGCGTGTTTACCAGGTTTTCGTACACCGAGGTGTCGCCTGGTTTTATTACTACTATCATGCTTTTACCCGTGGCAGCAAGTACCTTCTTGCGTACATCCATAATAGCGTGTCGCAGCCCATTCTTATGATAATCGGTTATTGTTGCGGCTATGATAGGCTTATCGGCCAACCCCAAATAATACATGGCCTGGTTGTTTTTACCCAGGCAGATAGTCAGGGTGCGCGATTCGGGCACCCCATCGCCCTTTCCAACCGGCATAGCCACATCCATTGCGCTGGGTTTGCTCAACGTAGTAGTGAGCATAAAAAACGTGATGAGCAAAAAGGCAAGATCTACCATTGCGGTCAGATCCACACGCAGGGCTTGTTTTTTAGTCCGTACTTTTTTGCCTTGTTTTTCGGGAGCGGTGTTTAATTCGGCCATGGCTTTATACGTTTAGGGTTAAACAATTGGTTTTGTGTTATTCAACGTATAAAAGTAATGCTTTGTTTCAATTTAACAAATTATATTTTGTTAAAAAATACAAATACAGAATATAATACCTATTCTCTTGTAAAAGTTGATAAATTAAACCACAGGAGGCCACGGAGATTACACAGAGGTGCGCAGAAGTTTTGCAAATGGGCTAATGAGTTTGCGGAACGGAGGGTTGTTTTTATGGCTATATCTTAATATTCTTTTTGCGGCTTTGAGGATCAAAATAACCACACGGCAGGCTCTGTGTATCGCTGCGTGTCCTCGGCGGACTCTGCGGAAAAAAAATTATACGGCAAAATACCTTACTGATCGTAGTAACACTTCTCGGTAACAAAAGTGTAAGATAGGGTAAACCCAAAAAAGGAGTAGATATCCTTACTGCGAAAATCGCCGCGTTGCGAGCCGGGGCTGCCTATGTAAGTGCCGGTGCGTTCGCCGCTGCGGTCGGCAAGGGCAACAGATAACGGGCCGGGTAATTGGCCGGGAGCAGCATATACACCGCTTACATCATCCAAAAAATCGGTACGGGTGTATCGGTAACCTACCTCGGCCGCTACCGTCCATTTACCGCTAAAGTTGTATTTAAAGCCTGCGCCATAGGGCACAACAATGGTGTTGGTTTTATACTCGGCAGTTTGCGCTTCGGTACGGAGGCTGCGGAGAGATATTTCGGTACCATTGTACATGGTACGCGGCGCAAAAGCGGTGGTGCCAAAGCCCAGGAAAACATAAGGGGTGTATTTATTTTTTCCGGCATCGGGTATGTACCTCATAAAGTTGAACTCCGCCCGCAGGCTAAGTTCCTTCAATCCGTCGGTAAAGCTAAGGTTGCGCTGGCGTAATTGCGCACTGGAAGACGAGCTATCCGCCCCGGCTACTTTACCGTATTGGTAATTAAGCTTGGCAGCTAAATAACCGTTAAAGTTGTATTTGATAAATGCCCCTACCGACCCGCCACTGGGTTTAAACGGGCTGGGGTTAAGGTCGCCGATGTAGCCCGCGCCGCCCAACATGCCACCAATTTCCCAGGTTGCCTGGGCTTGTGCAGTATACGATAGCGCAACAAATAAAAGGGCCGCGTAAAATTTCAGCATCCGTTAAATTTAGTAGTTACGGGCATCTAAACCCCATAATAATTTAGTCCTTAACGTTTGCAAATAGCTTTCATTATTCATGCGGATCAAATTGAGTTTAAAATCCGCCTTGTAAACCCTAAACTGCATGGTTTTATCAATAACCGCAGTACGGCTATCGCATGATATAATATAGTTGGTGCCACGGCACTCTACCTCGAAAGATAGCTTGCTGGTATCGGGCAGTATAATAGGCCTTACATTTAAATTATGCGGCGATACCGGGGTAAGCGCTATACTGTTTGATTGTGGGAAAATAATAGGCCCGCCGCAGCTAAGCGAATACGCCGTTGAGCCGGTAGAAGTTGATATAATGATGCCATCGCCCCAGTACGAGTTTAAAAACTCATCATTAAGGGATACATGCGTGGTGATCATGGCGGAGTCGTCGCGTTTGTGAATGGTTACATCATTCAGTGCAAAGTTATCGTCGCCGAATATTTTCTCGTCAGATTCAATGATCAGCAGTTCGCGGCTATCCAGCGTATATTCTTTGTTCACTACGGCATGCATAGCGGCGGCAATATCGTTTTTGTTAATACTTGCTAAAAAACCAAGCCTGCCAAAATTAATGCCTATTACCGGCACCCCGCTATCGCGGATAACGGTTACCATATCAAGCAAGGTACCGTCGCCGCCAATAGTGATAAAAATATCGATGAAATCTTTTATAGGGTCGCCCGCTTTCAGCACGTTGTAGGCGGAGGTATCTACGTTCCCCTGTAGATACTCGTTAAACTGATGGTGCACATAAACATCCACCTGGTGCAGTACGAGGCTATCAAACACCTGCCGTATGTAGGGGAATACCTGGGGGTCGTTAAACTGACGTCCGTAAACTGCTATCTTCATTCAAATAAAAAAACGAATATCGAACTTTGGATGTAAAAACAGGCAGTAAATATTAAAATGATCAATTAGGGCGGTATATTGGTTGAATGACAATTAATATCCTTAAATCCTTTGCGATAGCCTTAAACCCTACAAATGGGATATAATCGGCGCCTGCATAGCATTGCTTGGAGCTTGCATTATCATGTTTGCGCTACGGAAATAAAAATTGTGATAAGGTATAAGCTTTATAGCTAACAAAACAGAAGCAAGCACCCGGCCACTTGCCTCGAAAGGCGTTGTTTAATTGAAAAAAATGCAAATAGCCCCCAATCTGCAAATTATTCTTTTCCACACAGCCGGGTTAGCCCGCTTTGTTTCTGAAATCGTTCAATCACCAACGCAACTATTTTTTATTTTAATTAATTAATTTGCAAACAGTTACGCAGCGATGCGAATATCTGATTATAAAAGCCCGAAAAAAATACCCAACATTAGGTATTTTAACAACCATTTTTAGATAGATCCCTATTAATTGACTGTGCCCCAACCGCTATGGACCAAAACCTTAAACAACGGCTCAACAATATTCGCCTGTTTGCAGATGAATTGCCCTCTGCATTAATTATACACGACGCCGTAACACTCGAAATTATTTACATGAACCGTACAGGCCTGGATATTTTAGGCACTACGCTTGATGATTTGCAGGCAATGGACCCGGGGATTTACCACGCTAAGTATTTTAACACCGAAGACAGTAACGACTATGTGCCCAAAATAATGCATATTATGCACAGCCAGGTAAACGAGCAGGTATCTTACTTTCAACAGGTACGCGTGCCGCAGAATACCGAATGGCAGCTATTTGTGAGCAATACGAAGGTTTTTGCCCGTAACGAAGCGGGGGATACAACGCATTTGATTACCACTGCCGGGCTGATAGACCCGGTGCATCATATTACCTCCAAAGTAAACCGGGTTATGGACGAGATATACTTTTTGCGTGCCAACAACCCATTGTTCCTGACGCTTACCCGCCGCGAAAAGGAAGTACTTAAACAGATGGCAATGGGCAGTAACTCGAGTGAGATAGCCGAAAAATTGTTCATCTCTCCGGCAACTGCTGATACGCACCGCCGCAATATCCGCAACAAGCTAAACTTAAAAAACAACTACGACGCTGTTAAATTTGCGCAGGCCTACAACTTACTCTAAGCCTGGTTACTTTGCCAGCTCGTCCATAGTTACCTCGTTGCTCAGTAGTTGCCCAAATAGCTCCCAGCGCTTTGCAGGGTCTTTGGCGGTGCCTCCGTGCTTTTCGATATGTTTTTTCACCAGGTCGAGCCCGTAGTTGTAATTGATAACGTACGCCCTGTATTTTTTTATAAAGCTTACCGATTTATCGGCTGTCTCGTCGTTCATCAGGCAATATTTTCTGAGGTAATTGCTGGCTTTGTTTTTACTCCAGTTATCATCTATCAAACCGCGTGCGGCTTCGTTGCGGGCATAATTTAGGTTACCTTTAATAGCAAGCGCCCTAAAATAGGCATCGGCACCGGCGGTATCCAAACCGGCAAGCGGCAACAAAACATTTTTGGCAAACTTTATCTTTTCATCGCCGGGGAAAGCCATTTCGATACCGTAGTTGGCACTGCCCTCGGCAATAAGCGATTGCGGGCTAAACAGCGGGTACATAGAAAGCTCTACGTACCCCCTATCGTGGTAAAGGTTTTTCTCCAGCAGCATATTATACACATGGTGGCCCGGGTAGCTTTCGTGGCTGCCCACATCTATGGCACGGTCTATAAATATCTTCAGGTCGGTGTTTATTTGCACTACGCTTTGGTATTTGCCTTTGTACCAATTGTAGCCGTTCCAGGGTTTATCGGTAACAAATTCCAGCGCGAAGGATTCGCCGGCGGGCAGCTTATAATGCGCCAGTGTGCGCTTGCGCGATTCGGCTATGGCAGCTTTTATAACCGGGTCAAGCTTATCCTTCGGGATGATGAACTTGTTGGCCAGTTTTTGAAAGCGGTCGTTCACGTTGCCTTTGCCCGGCAAAAGGCTATCAAGCAGGGCCAATTGGCCTTTAAAGTAATCCTCGGTGTTAACGGGTGCCGCAACACCGAAAAGTTGCTTCGATTCCTGGTCGAATGTACTGGTCTCGCCCGAAAATATTTTAATCCGCCCGCTGAAAGACGCCAACTGATCGTACAGCCAGTTAGCCCGCATTTTATTGGAATCAACTTCGGCAGAGGCCGACAGCAGCTTAATATCGTTCATCAGGCTATTTACCGATGCCAGCAGGCTATCGCGCGGAAACTCGTCGCCTTCTACAGGTTTTGGCTTCAGCGAATCGGGACCGTAGTAAGCATCCACAAAATCTTTATCGTATTCGCCAATGGTTAAGCCAAGGCGTACATATTCGGCAGCGTATTTATTAAGGAGTTTGGTTTCGGGCTTATCGGCATTTTTGGTACACGAAATGGCCAAAACGGATATTAAGAACAGGAAAAAACGATTTTTCATGAGGCGTGGTTAGCGTAGTAGGGGTTGCAAAGCTATAAAAATAGGTTGGGTAGCGGAGAAAAGTTTGAGTTTTTTACAACTATCGTCATTGCGAGGAGGAACGACGAAGCAACCATCGGCAAGCAGATCGGGCTTGCAAAGCTGCGCTGTACACCGATGATTGCCGCGCTTCGCTCGCAAAGACGAGTTTATAATTAAAGATTCAAATAGTTCATAAACGAATCAAACCTGTCCTTCGCATTGTCATTATGGTCGGTGAAGTTGAAGGTTGCTTTTACGTCGTATTCGTAACGGATGAAAGTGGCAATGATGTTGGAGATATCCTGCTTGTTTACTTTTAGGGTAACCTCCATACGCGTACTATCCGGGAAGGTGCGTGTATACGAGCTAAGTATTTGCGCATTATCCGATTCCACAATTTGCGACATGTGTGCCAGTGAGTTATTTTTATTGCTGATCTCCAGCACGATGATGCCCCCCGGCTCGCTTACCGAGGTAAGCTTAGCGAAGTACTCGTTCATAGTGTTGATAGAGATAAGCCCTATATAATCCTTTTTGATATCGAGCACCGGCACCACGCTCAGGCGCTGCTCGTAAAACAGGCGGATAACATCGTAAATATGCTGCTCTTCCAGCACGTAAGGGTTAACAAGCGATAGCGCAAGCGCGCCTATCGGGGTATTGTAGTCGGGTTCTTCTATCAGGTCGTCTTCGGCTAACAGCCCTAAAAACTGCTCTTCGTTTACAATTGGCAGGTGGCGCACCCGAAATTCGGCCATACGGTCGAACACCTTCTGGATGGTATCAGAAGTGTGTACCGGGGGAATGGCATCCGAAATTAGCTCAACCGCAAGCATATTTTATTGTTTTAGTTTATCTAAAAACACTTTTAAGTACTTATTAAATTCTTCGGGGCGCTCCATCATTGGCGCATGCCCGCATTTGTCAACCCAGTACAAGTACGAGTTTGGCAGCAGTTCGTTAAACTCAACAGCCACCTCGGGTGGGGTTATTTTATCGTCCCTGCCCCATATTAACGCAACAGGCATCGTTATCTTGCGCAGGTCGCCTTTCATATTGTGGCGGATGGCAGATTTTGCCATGGCCAGTATGCGGATCACCTTTGCGCGGTCGTTAATGCTTTCGTAAACTTCGTCTACCATTTCTTTTGACGCCACCGCAGGGTCGTAAAAAGTGTACTCTACTTTTGCTTTTACAAACTCATAGTTCTCGCGGCGCGGGAACGAACCACCAAATGCATTCTCATACAGGCCCGAACTACCGGTTAATACCAGGGCTTTTACATAACCCGGGTGTGCCAAAACATATATTAACCCAACATGCCCGCCAAGCGAATTACCCAGCATGGTTATCCTGGTTAGTTTTTTAAACTTAATGAATTTGTGTACAAATTTTGAGAGGGCACGCACACCGGTTGTAAGTATGGGCATATCGTAAATTGGCAGAATAGGGATAATAACCCGGTAATGCGGGCTAAACTCTTCTATCACTTTTTCCCAGTTGCTCAATGCGCCCATCAGGCCGTGCAAAAGCAGCAATGGTTCGCCTTGTCCTTCTTCTACGTATGTAAACCCCTTTTCTTCCTTCAGTACAAAATTCATATATGCTTCGTCAAATATCGCTTTAAACCTTGCAGACCGTTTTTAGTTTCAGTCTGAAAAGTTGTAAATACTACGGTAAATTTAGTTTATTAGGGTATACCTGCAACAATTTTAACAATTAAATTATCCCAACAGTTGTTTAACCACTTCTGATACGGTTTTACCATCAGCCTGGCCTGCAAGTTCTTTATTGGCAAGGCCCATAACCCGGCCCATATCTTTTACCGATGTTACGCCAAGGCGTTCAATTACCTCCTGTATATAGCCTTCAATCTCAAAACGGGTCATTTGTTGCGGCAGGTAGGGTTCAATTACATACATCTCTGCCATCTCAACCTCGTACAGATCCTCGCGGTTTTGTGCCTTGTAAATATCTGCCGATTCTTTACGCTGCTTTATCAATTTTTGCAGCACTTTTATCTCCGCTTCTTTGGTTAACTCTTCGGCGGCGCCTTTTTCTGTTTTAGCCAGCAACAGAGCCGATTTTATGGCCCGCAAGCCGCGCAAGCGGTCGGGTTGCTTGGATAACATAGCTTGTTTGATATCCTGGTCTATTTGTGTAATGAGTGACATTTAATTTGTGATTTTAGATTTACGATTTTAGATTTTTTTATTCGGGCGTTCTTATTTTAATTTCATCTGCACATCTGAAATCTGCACATCTACTTCCTATATATATTGGTTGCTGCCGCCTGTGCAGTTGGCATTATTACAATATCGTTTATGTTTACATGCGCCGGGCGCGATGCTACAAACCAAATGGTTTCGGCAACATCCTGCGCTACCAGCGGCTCAAAGCCATCATATACTTTTTTGGCACGTTCTTTATCGCCTTTAAAACGCACCTCGCTAAACTCGGTCTCTACGGCGCCGGGGTGTATTGCAGTTACTTTTATACCATGGCTTAGCAAATCAAGCCGCATACCTTTATTTAACGCATCAACCGCGTGTTTGGTGGCGCAATATACGTTGCCGTTAGTATAAACTTCCTTGCCTGCTATCGAGCCTAAGTTTATAATGTGCCCAAAACCATTGTCAATCATCCAGTTGCTCACCACACGGCTTACATACAACAAGCCCTTTATATTGGTATCAATCATGGTTTCCCAATCGTCGTAACTGCCTTTGTCTATGGGGTCCAGCCCCTGGCTTAGCCCGGCGTTGTTCACCAATACATCCACCTGTTTCCATTCTTCGGGCAAGCCCTGCAGGTTTTCTATTACCTGCTGCTTGCTGCGTACATCAAAGCAGGAAATTGCTACTTCTACATTGTATTTATCATTCAGCACCTCGCCAAGCCGCTCTAAACGCTGCATGCGGCGGCCGGTAAGTACCAGGTTGTAACCCTCGCGGGCAAATGTGTGAGCACAGGCCTCGCCTATCCCCGCGGTAGCGCCTGTTATTAATGCAATCTTAGCCATAGGTAGTGTAACTATCGGCAGCGAAATTATGTTTTATTTAGGGAAGGTTATAATGTTGAAAGGTTGTAACGTTGGAAAGTTGCAATGTTATGAGAAGTTAAAAAAGTTGGAAGGGTTTGAGACGTTAAAAAAAATCGGCCTTATTAAATAATCGCAATCAACAAACCTACAATCAATGCTTGTGTAAAATCAGTATCAATCTGTGTAATCCTACCAAAATCGGGGTAATCAAAAACTACTCAAAATACAAACTAAACATTATGGTGTGCAGCGATAGCTTGTTGATAGGTGCGGAAAATGGGTGGTTCTCGCGTATTAAAAGGTTGCCGAAGGTATTGGTCACCTTAATTTCGGGCGATAGCTTAAAGTATTCGAAGTATATATCGAAACCAAAGCCGGCTTCGTATGAGGAGTAACTTTTGGTGTTTTTTACAATGCGCTCTAAAGGGGCGGTGTTTTCGCCGTCTTTTTTACCGCCAATGGCTGCTGAGAATTTTACGCCACCGAGGAGATACGCCCGCAGGTTGCCCACACGATCAGATTTTAGCTTTACCGATAGCGGGAAATCTACCGTGGTGGTTTGCACGGCTTTATCAATTGGGTCGGTAGTGTTAGCGAAGGTGTAGCGCAGTTTCCTATCGGAGAATACCAGCGACGGCGTGGTGCGCACTTCCAGGTGGTCGGTTATACGGTAACGGGTGATAAAGCCCACGGCAAAGCCAGGTGTTGTTTTAGAGCTGATGCCGGTGAGCGAATCGGTAACGTAGGTATGAGAGTCGGTATCAAAAAAAGGCGCACGCCAATTTGGCTGCTTTACAATTTTAAAATCGCTGTTTACATAGGAGAAACTAAACCCGAAACTCAGGTCGGTTTGATCTGCACCCCCACCCCATGCCGGCGAAAACTGTTGTGCGCGCAGCAAACCGCTGCAACACAATAGTACCAGTAAAGTGGCCAGGTAACGTTTTATCATTTAATACCGGTGTATATTGAACAGATACCAAACGCCAAAGGCCTGCTTTTGGTATTTTTGAAGCCGGCTTTTGCCATCTTATCGGTAAATGCCTTGCCATCCGGAAAGGCAGCTACAGATTCGGGCAGATAAGTATAGGCGCGGGCATCTTTGCTAAACAATTTACCAATACCCGGGGTAATGTAGTTAAAATAGAATGCGTAAAGCTGTTTTACGGGGAAGGCCTTGGGCTTAGAAAATTCCAGCACTACCGCTTTGCCGCCCGGTTTTAGTACCCGGAAAATGTCGGCCAACCCATCGGCAAGGTTCTCAAAATTACGTACACCGTAAGCTACTGTAACGGCATCAAACTCATCTGCTTCGAAGGGGAGTTTTTCCGAATCGCCAAGCTTCACTTCAAATTTATCGGAGAGCCCGCGTTTCAATATTTTTTGATCGGCAATATCCAGCATCCCACGCGAAATATCCACCCCAATAATTTTCTTTGGTTTGAGGATAGACAGGGCCTCGAATGCAAAATCGCCGGTACCGGTAGCTACATCTAAAATCAGTTGCGGCTTATCGTTTTTTAATTCGTTGATTGCCTTTTTGCGCCAGATGATATCAATCCCCAGCGACATAAAATGGTTTAAAAAATCGTAGGTTTTAGAGATGTTGTTGAACATATCGGCCACCTGTTCTTTTTTGGTGCCCTGCTGATGGTGGTACGGTGTTACGGTTTTGCTCATACGTTGTGGAGGGCAAAGATAGGTGTTTGGGTTGAGTTCATAGTTAATGGATGATGGTTGATAGCAAAAAATGCAATTCTATGATTGAGTTATTAGTCTATAGATAATGATACCTGGTAAAAGCCAAAGTTATTCCATTTCCATTAAACCGAAGCTGCCATGAACTATGAACCATCAGCTATGAACCAATAAGCTTTAATGCCAGCCCAACTGCAAAGGCTATAAAAATACTGAGCAGTGTACCTATAAGCAGGTACTCGGTTTTAGCTTCTTCGTTTGTGCTGTTGTACCTTAAAATGCTTTTGCCGGTAATTAGCAAACCTATTGCCTCATATTGTCCCTGGTACACCAATACGCAAATGAGCAGCCTTTCAATTATCCCGATATATTTCCCGGCATTTTTTAACCCGGGCGGCACGGCCCAGTGCTTGGTGGCATAAGCTATTATGATGGATGTGGGGATTGTGAGGAAAAAGGCAGCAGTTGCAAACATCCAAAATTTGCTGTTTTCATAAAAGTTAGCTAAGGTTTGTACATCGGGCCGGTGCTGCTCAAAAACAATCACCCAGCTTATAAAAATCACCAGCAAATGCAGTAACTGATCGATTATAAAGTAAGTAAAATTTGCTTTTGCGTAAGATTTTAACAGGTCTATCACGCCATGAAGGATGGTAATAAACAGTACGATCTTCCAATATGCAAACCCTACAAATAAGATTGCAGTTGCACCGGTAACGAGGATGTGCAAGTAGAGATACCCGGACCGTATCTTTTTTTGAGCCTTATCCTGAACCCATTTTGATGGTTGCCACCAAAAATCGCTTACCAAATGCGCCAGTATTAGTTTAACCAGCCATATAACGCTAATTTCCATTTTGAAGCTTATTGGTTAATATTTCAAATTTGTTAAGCACGCTCCTGATCTCTTCATAACGGCCCGCTTTTACCTGTTTGCTTACCGTAGCTGTTGATAATTGTAAAAAAGCTGCAGTTTCTACCTGCGATTTGCCCGAGAGTAATTGATAAATTATTTCCGCCTGTTTTGCGGTTATTTTTGCTATCAGGCTATCTGCATACTCAGCTAGTATCTCATAGGTGAAATCCTTTTCCTTGTCGCCACTGCTTATATACAATCTCCTCGATGTACCTTGCAATTTAGCAAAACTACGCCCCGAAGCCACTAAAAGCTCATCCATGCTCGATCGCAGGTCGATGTCGTCCGACTGTAAATGCCCTATGTTGATGCTAACTCTTATATCTACCGCTTGATCTTCTGAATATTTCCTGGCCAGTAACCTGCTTTTTACGCATTTCATCAATGCATTTTCCGGGCGGGTAATAAGCACCCTAAAGCTATCTCCATTAAAAAAATCCGTTTTTTCTTCGGCGAAGAAGTGCTTTAAATCGTCTATTAAGTAATTAAATTCCGTTGTTAGCAACGATGAATTTACAATATCAGCTGTGAGTATCGCTCGCATGGTGGCTACTTTAAAACTTAGTAAAGCAAATATTAGCATAAAAAGGCTAATATCAAATAAATTAGCCTAAAAAGGCTAATTATATAAATATTAGCTTAAAAAGGCTAATTTATGTATTATTAGCCTAAAAAGGCTAATAATACATGGCATCCAACACAGGGTAACTTATACCCGCAGCAAAAACTTAAGCGGCTATGCTTTAAAAATGTTTAATAAATTTATACCTTTCGCTTTCTGTATCGCTAACTACAAACCATACTTATCGTTTCTATTATGAAAGAAAATAACGAAGCATCGCGCAGGGGATTCCTTAAAAAACTGGCCACAACTGCTGCTGCAGCTACCGTTGGCAGCAATTTAATAGCCGCCGAAAATATTGGCAGTTTTCATTATTTAAAACAGGAATACAACAAAATAGGCGCTAACGACCAGGTGAACATTGCCCTTATTGGTGCCGGTGGCATGGGTACTTCTGACACCCAAACCGCACTACAAATACCGGGCGTAAAGCTGGTTGCCGTGTGCGATTTGTACGATGGCCGCCTTGCAGATGCTAAAAAGAAATGGGGTGCCGATATTTATACCACCAAAGTTTATAAAGAGATATTAAACCGCAAGGATGTAGATGCAGTTATTATTGCCACGCCCGACCATTGGCACCAGCAGATCTCGGTTGATGCCATGCATGCCGGCAAACATGTGTACTGCGAAAAACCAATGGTACACTCGGTAATGGAAGGCCCGGCAGTAATAAAAGCACAGCAGGAAACCGGCAAAATATTCCAGGTAGGTAGCCAGGGGGTATCGTCGTTGGGTAACGAGAAAGCAAAAGAACTGCTAAAAAGCGGCGCCATTGGCGAATTGAACTATGCTGAAGGTTTTTGGGCACGCCGTGGCGCGGTAGAAGTTTGGCAATACCCCATCCCCGATGATGCCTCGGCCCAAACGGTAGACTGGGAAACTTATATAAGCAACGCGCCAAAACGCCCTTTTGATAGCAAAAGGTTTTTCCGCTGGAGGAATTATACCGACTACGGCACCGGCATGGCCGGCGATTTATTTGTGCACCTGTTTAGCAGCCTGCACTTCATCACCAGTTCGATGGGGCCAAACAAAATATATGCATCGGGTGGGTTGCGCTACTGGAACGACGGCCGGGAAGTACCTGATGTTTTATTAGGCACCTTTGATTACGCTAAGGCAGCTACGCACCCGGCGTTCAACCTATCGCTTCGTTGCAACTTTGTAGATGGCACCAGCGGCACCACCTACCTTAAACTGGTAGGCAGCGAAGGTTCGATGGATATTACCTGGGACAGCGTTACCCTAAAGCGCAACAAAACAATTGATAATACCGACCCATTCTACATAGAAAAAATGAAAGCGATGGGCCAAACCAGCGGCGGCCGTAAAATGATGCTTCCGCCTGAACAGATCACCTACGATGCAGAAAAAGGTTATTTGGGCGGGCCGTACGACCACATGAATAACTTTATTACCGCCATACGCACAGGTGGCAAGGTTACCGAGGATGCCGTTTTTGGTTACCGTGCGTCCGCCCCTGCCCTGCTTTGTAACGATAGCTATTTTAAAAACGCCCCAATGTTTTGGGATCCGGAGAAGATGAAAATGATAAAAGCTTAATATTGTAAACGAATGAGGAACCCGATAACCATATTAAGCATAGCTGCAGCACTTACCTTTGACGACGCACAAATATTCGTGTCTAAATTGGCGACCGAAACCGGTGAAGAAATAATTTTAAAGGAAGCTGTTTGGGTAAGTTATATAACGGAAATGGCCTGTAAGAGTAGGCGCAAACAAATCGAATGAAAACGTTATCAACTTGCTTATTGTATTTGCTTTTTGCCATCAATGGCTATTGCCAGCCAACGAAGGGCAAGTATCTTATAATAACATTTGAAGTTATTAACCAACCAAACCATTTTGATACGCGCTATTTTAACTACATCACGCCGATTGACTCAATTAAGAAGTGGAAGTTTGAAATATCGCCTTTAATGGAATTGGTTAATTCAGATTATATGTTCAAAAGATGTATAAAAGGAGATACCGTGAATGCATTTACGTCGACGACTGGAAATAACTACAAAGAGCGATTCTCAACAATAAACAAATTGGATTCGATCATAAAAAAAAGGCGGTTTAAAGTTCAAACCATTGATAAAAAGTGGGAAGACAGGTTGGAAAAAGTAAATGTGTATATTACACCTGTGATTGGCGACTTTTGCAAATGCTTTCATCGTCACCGGCTCTATAGCGATGGGAAGCCGTTTAGCAGTGGTAATATTTACGGTGTTATAGCGGCAGATGTATACGATGAGAGTTTTAAAAATACAAAAGCTTTTAATTGGGCTTACCGTAATGATTACTCGTTTATCGACTTTCACCAAGCATCGGAAGCGATTTCGAATTACGTTTATACCAAATTTAAGTAACACTAATCGATGAGACGAATTTATATACCATTACTCCTCCCAAAGTTCGTCGAAGCTTAAAGGCTTAAGTTTGCCTGTCTGGATAAGCCGGGCTTCCTTTAAGCCTTGATTAAGCGATACCTGTTCTTCCTTAGTTAAGTCGCTGGAATCTGCAATAATTACGCCGCCTTGGTTTTTTATCAACTGCGACAACTCTGCAGCTTTTCCATCGGATATATCAATTGTTAATGTTGTCACGATAACGGAGTATAGCCAAATATAATAGAAAAAAGCGTGCCAGTATTCAATGGCACGCTTTTTTGTTTAATAAAACTTTGGCATTGGTATCAGTTTGGTATCCTGCTGTTGGTGCCAATAGGGGTATATGGGCGCTACCTCGCTGGCTGCATCAAGCTTTTTAACCTGCTCGGCGGTAAGGTTCCAGCCTACAGCGGCAAGGTTTTGTTTTAGCTGTTCCTCGTTGCGGGCCCCTATAATAATATTAGCCACAGTTGGACGCTGCAACAGCCAGTTGAGCGATACCTGCGCTACCGATTTACCTACTTCTTCGGCTACTTCATCAAGGGCATCTATTATATTGTAGAGGCGTTCAAAATCGGTAGCGGGGCCGTGGCTGCCGCCTTGCGCTAAACGGTTGTCTTCCGGCAAGGGTACGCCGCGGCGGAATTTTCCGGTTAACCTGCCCGATGATAGCGGGCTCCATACAATGGTACCAACCTTTTGATCGATACCGG
The DNA here is from genome assembly GCF_946481715.1 of uncultured Mucilaginibacter sp. Next base: position 20,352 of record NZ_CAMLOV010000086.1, read on the forward strand.
CAGGCATCAGTTCCAATTCAAATTCTCTGTCTAACAAGGAATAGTATGCTTGGTGAGCAACGTATTTGGCCCAGCCATAACGTTCTGATATCGAAAGCGATTTCATCAAATGCCATCCCGAAAAATTAGAGCACGCTATATAACGTATTTTTCCGCTGCTTATCAGATCGTCAAGCGCGTGCAGGGTTTCTTCTACCGGTGTATTGCCGTCGAAACCGTGCATATGGTAAATGTCTATATGGTCTGTTTGCAGCCGGCGCAGGCTATTTTCTACCGAGCGGACGAGGTGGAAGCGGGATGAGCCATAGTTAGGATCGTCGCCCATTTTGAAGGTTGCCTTGGTGGATATCAGCACCTCGTTGCGGATACCCTGCAATGTTTTGCCCAAAATTTCTTCGGACACACCGCCCGAGTAAATGTCGGCCGTATCAAAAAAATTTACGCCTGCATCCATACACAGGTGTACCAGCTTTTTGGCGTCGTCCAGTTGCGTTTCGCCCCAGGCCTTAAAAAATTTGCCCGCACCGCCAAAAGTGGCCGTGCCAAAACTAAGTACGGGTACCTGCAAACCTGAACCGCCTAATTGTCTGTATTCCATAGTAAATGTGAGTTTTTATTATACCTGCAGAACTGCTGCTGCGATAATACCAAATCTCGGTGAAATAATTCAAAATTCCCATCACATTAATAACGCCAAAGGAGTTGGTACTCAAGATGGGCCTGAATATGGTTGGAAGAAATCAATAAATTTCTGTTGGAAATAATGTATCCAGCATAAAGGCAATCACAAATATTAAACCGAAAGTGATTACTGCCCCGATAAGTGCTATTACAATTGTGCGCCCCCAATCGTAGTTTTGCCCGCCGGCTTTAAAATGCTCTCTTATTTGCCGGCCCTGGTACCGAGCAATTAATATAGAAGTTAGCCATGCATATGCCAGCGGGATGATCCAGTTTGGCATATGTATAGTTTCTGGCAGTAAAAATACCGCAGCAAATATTATAACAGAAAAAGCAATGGCGAGCATCCAGCCATTTCTTGCCTCGTAGTACTCATTGAAGGCCCTAAAATTTATGGCAGCCAAATAACCCGCCACAAGGGGCCCGCCCAGAAATGTAGCCAGCCTTATTTGGTTTACACTATAAATTTTCGCGTCTATTATTGTTACATCGTGTACTTGCGGGGTATTTATTGGGCCTTCAATATCAGTCATTGGGTTGGTAAGGTTATTTCTCCTAATATACTTAATACCGATTAAATAAAATGCCCTGAATAAGTAGAATTGATTGGCTTTGAGGATTTTTAGTGCCTGTTAATGAATATTCTTTTCACTTTAAAATGAAAGGTGCGGTAAATCATATGGCCGAACCTGGTAACCCGTGAGAGCACAAACCTGCGTATACCCGTTTCGTTATGTGCGTTGGTTTGTACAATTACAATCAGCAGCATGCATACAACAAGCGAATAAAACGCAAAGTTTTGCATAAGGCTGCCAACACTTAAGTGCTGAAACTTAAAATCCGGTAACTTGGGCAACATGTAGTAAATGTATAATTGGTACCAACGGAATTGCTTACTCCGTTGACGGCGAAGGCAATTTAAATACAATAATAATTAATCAAAACTTAATTCAAAACTTTTAGGAATATTTATCATGGGTTTTTAAGTATTGCTTAACCACCCAATTCATTTTTTAAATGATTGAAAACTTGATTGATAGCTGTTATAAGGCATGTGCTTATATCGCCCGGGGCAATTTTCTTTGGAGGCAAACAAAGCGCATGCCTGGCCGGGGTGCAAGGCCAATTTCGCCGACAAATACATAGCCCATTTTTATAAAGAGCCTCTGTGCGGCATTATTCTCCTTATTAGTATCAATGCGCAGTAATGGGATGCCGCGGCGTAG
>NZ_CAMLOV010000087.1 GCF_946481715.1 uncultured Mucilaginibacter sp.
CTACACCGCGGTGGAAAATCCGCCTGGATACACAGGCGGCGACAGTGCGTTTGTTGATTATGTTGTTAAACGAGTGCGTTTTACACCGAGTGAGTATCGTTATATAGTATCCTTTGTTGTAGAAAAAAACGGCTCGCTAACCAACGTCAAACCTATGCGTAATGTGGATGCCGACACAGAAAAACAACTCAAAAAAGTGTTTAAAGCCAGCCCCAAGTGGCAACCCGGCATTCAAAACGGTGAGCCGGTTAGGGTAATGCGTGCAATAGCCTTTCCGCCTGTGGGGCAGTGATGACTTTGCGTATATAAGTAGGGTAATATAACTTTATAAACCTTTATCAATACCCGGTAGCTGCCTGCAGCGACCCCGGTAATGAAGTATAGGGCGACGTGACAATCGCAATGCTACGGAAACAAAAAAAGCCCGGCTTTCGCCAGGCTTCCAATTTGTATAGCGTTATTATACGCCTAACAACAACCTCGTTGGGTCTTCCAATAGTTGTTTTACCCTTACCAGGAAGCTTACCGATTCGCGGCCATCAATGATGCGGTGATCATATGATAGGGCAAGGTACATCATCGGGCGGATAACTACCTGGCCGTTTACAGCAACCGGGCGTTCTATGATGTTGTGCATACCTAATATGGCGCTCTGCGGCGAGTTGATGATCGGTGTAGACATCATGGAACCAAACACACCGCCATTGGTTATGGTGAAGGTACCGCCTGTCATTTCGTCGATAGTCAGTTTGCTTTCGCGGGCTTTGCCGGCTAAAACAACAATGGCTTTCTCAATTTCGGCAAGGCTCATGCTCTCCGCGTTGCGGATAACCGGAACCACCAAACCTTTTGGTGCAGACACGGCGATAGAGATATCAGCAAAATTACTGTAAACCACTTCTTCGCCTTCAATACGTGCGCCAACGGCTGGCCATTCTTTCAATGCCTCAGTTACCGCTTTGGTGAAAAACGACATGAAGCCTAAGCCAACGCCATGTTTCTCTTTAAATTTGTCTTTGTATTTGCCACGCAGTTCCATAATCGGCGACATATCCACTTCGTTAAAAGTGGTTAACATCGCTGTTTCGTTCTTCACAGCAACCAAACGCCTTGCTACGGTTTTGCGTAACGAAGACATTTTTTCGCGGCGGTCTGAGCGCGGGCCGGCAGGTACCGAAGGGGTAGCAGCGGCGGGTGCTGCAGCAGGTTTTGCGACAGGCGCAGGTGCTGCAGCGGCAGGTTTTTGTGCTGATAACGCGTCGCTTTTAGTTATACGGCCATCAACGCCTGTACCGTTTACTGATGCGTTATCAACACCTTTTTCGGCCAATATTTTTGCGGCAGCAGGCGAAGGAACGCCCGATGCATAAGTAGTTCCTTTTGATGGAGCAGTTTGCGGCGATTCGTTTACCGCATCGGCCACAGCCGGGGTTACGGCAACTTTGCCGCCGGCAGAAGCGCCAGCACCTTCGATGGTGCAAACTATCGCGCCTATGGCAAGCGTATCACCTTCCTTGGCTATGGTTTTTAGGGTGCCTGCTTTTTCGGCAGTCAACTCAAACGTTGCTTTGTCTGATTCCAGTTCGGCAATAGGTTCATCCATTTCAACGGCCTCGCCATCTTTTTTGATCCAGCGCGAAAGGGTAACTTCAGTAATAGATTCCCCTACGGTTGGTACTTTTATTTCTAACGATGTTGCAGCTTCGGTTGGTGCCGGGGCAGGTGCATTTGCAGGTGCTTCGGCACTAACCGCTTTTGCAGGCTCGTCTTTAGAAGCAACAGGTGCAGCAGGTGCTTTATCAGCGGCAGGTGCAGCAGCGCCCGCGCCTTCTTCTATAACGGCTACCAATGCGCCAATAGCAAGTGTATCGCCTTCTGCGGCTTTGGTGGTCAAAGTCCCTGCTTTTTCTGCGGTAAGTTCAAAGGTTGCCTTGTCTGATTCCAGCTCGGCTATTACTTCGTCCATTTCCACATGGTCGCCATCTTTTTTCTTCCAGCCAGATAATGTTACTTCGGTTATGGATTCGCCTACCGGCGGAACTTTTATTTCTAAACTCATATTTTAAGTTTTGTAGGTTTCTTTTTGTTGAAAGGTTGGAACGTTGAAATGTTGGAACGTTGAGGTGAAGTATCGTTAACTTTTAAATCTTTCAACGTTCCAACTTTAAAACATTATTATCAATCCGCTCCGGCGTTAGCCATTTTTTCGGTTGTTTTTTTTATTGCTGCTTTTACAGTTTTGCCGGCAGGGGTATCAAAAGCCTTCGCCACAATATGCGCTTGCTGTGCAGCGTGTTGCTTAGCAAAGCCGGTAGCCGTGCTGCTTCCCTCTAAACGGGAGATCACCTGTAGGTTAAAGTGCTTATCGTTATGGAATTTGCGGCAGATGTACGGCCATGCGCCCATATTCTCCGGCTCTTCCTGCACCCAAATAAATTCGGTTGCTTTTTCGTATTTAGCTTTTATTTTGATGATCTGCTGTATCGGCGTTGGGTATAATTGCTCTACACGAACGATCGCTATATCCTTGCGCTTATCTGCCTGTTGCTTTTCCTGCAAATCGTAATAAACTTTGCCCGTACAAAGCAGTACGCGTTTTACTTTTTTCGCATCAACGTAGGTATCGTCAATCAGTTCCTGGAACTTTCCATTAGTAAAATCTGCTATCGGCGATACGCATTTTGGGCTGCGCAATAAACTCTTTGGCGTAAAAACAATAAGCGGTTTGCGGAAATCGCGGTGTATCTGCCTCCTTAATATGTGGAAGAAGTTTGCCGGCGTGGTGCAATTGGCCACCTGTATATTGTCATCGGCACAAAGCTCCATAAAGCGCTCAACACGGGCAGACGAATGCTCGGGGCCCTGGCCTTCGTAACCATGCGGCAATAACATCACCAAACCGTTGCCTCGTTGCCATTTTGTTTCGGCACTGGCAATGTATTGGTCTACGATGATTTGCGCACCGTTAAAGAAATCGCCAAACTGCGCTTCCCATATGGTTAAAGCATTAGGGTTTGCCATGGCGTAGCCATACTCAAAGCCCAACACGCCGTACTCCGACAACAACGAATTGAAAATACTCAGCCTTGCTTCGGTATCAATGGTTTCCAGCGGTGTATATTCGTCTTCGCTATCGGCCAGCGTTAGTACCGCATGGCGGTGCGAGAAGGTACCGCGTTTAACGTCCTCACCGCTCAACCTAACCGGGAAGCCTTCTTTCAACAAGGTGCCGTAAGCAAGTAATTCGCCCATGGCCCAATCGAAAACGCCGGTTTTATTTACCATAGCGTTACGGTCCTCAAACAGTTTTTCAATTTTCTTGAAGAATTGCTTATCCGTTGGCAACACCGTTAATTTATTCCCTATTGCGATAAGGTCTTCTTTTGGAACAGCAGTATCAATGGCCGAGATCAATTCTTTATGATTGGCCAGGTGCAAGCCGCTCCAGGCGCCTTCAAACATGGCAATGGTATCGGTAAAACGGTCTTCCGCTTTCGATTCGTCCAGCATTTGCTGTAGTTCGGCACGGAAATCTTTTTCCAGTGTTTTCACAAAAGCTTCGTCTACAGAACCCTCGGCAATTAGTTTTTTGCTGTAAATCTGCAATGGGTTAGGGTGTGCTTCGATGGCTTTGTACAATACGGGCTGGGTGAATTTTGGTTCGTCAGCCTCGTTGTGGCCATAGCGGCGATAGCAAAGGATATCTATAAACACATCCTCGTTAAATACCTGCCTGTACTCCATAGCCAAGTTAACTACATAAGCCAAAGCCTCTACATCATCGCCATTTACATGGAAAACCGGTGATAATACAGTCTTTGCAACATCGGTACAATAAGTGCTGGAGCGTGCATCTTTATAATTGGTGGTAAAGCCGATCTGGTTGTTAATGACCAGGTGAATAGTGCCTCCTGTACGGTAACCGTCCAGCTTTTCCATCTGTAATACCTCGTAAACAATACCCTGGCCTGCTACAGAAGCATCGCCATGGATCAATATCGGGGCAATTTTAGAGTGGTCGCCGTTGTATTTAAAATCTATTTTAGAACGGGTGATGCCCTCCACCACCGGGTCTACCGCCTCTAAGTGCGATGGGTTGGGGCAAAGGCTGAGGTGAACATTTTTCCCGCTTTTTGTTTTGATATCGGTAGAGAAACCCAGGTGGTATTTTACGTCGCCACCAAATGGAGATTCCGAATCGTAATTTTTGCCTTCAAATTCAGAAAACACCTCTTTATAGGTTTTCTCCATAATGTTGGTCAGCACATTCAGCCTGCCACGGTGTGCCATGCCGATAATAAACTCCTGTATACCTAATTCCGAACCTTGTTTGATAACGGAATCAAGTGCGGGGATCAAAGCCTCGGCACCTTCCAGCGAAAAACGCTTTTGCCCCAGGAATTTTGTACCCAAAAAGTTTTCGAAAACAACGGCCTCGTTTAATTTCGAGAGCATCATTTTCTTATCTTCAATACCAAACTTTGGCGTGTTGCGTTTGCTTTCCATCCTGTCCTCAAACCACTTTAGCTTAATAGGGTTACGGATGTAGCGGTATTCGGCGCCAATTGCACGGCAGTATGTGTCTTCTAAAAGCTGGCGTATATCGCGCAGTTTGGCAGGGCCGAGTTTAACTTCCACGCCAGCGTTAAACACAGTGTCTAAATCAGCCTCGCTTAAACCAAAAGTTTCCAGTTCTTTACCCGGAAAGTATTGGCGGCGCTCGCGCACGGGGTTTGTTTTGGTAAATAAATGGCCGCGTGTACGGTAGCCATCTATCATATTCATCACGTTTATTTCCTTCAGCAGGTTTTCGGGCATAGTGCCGGCCGCTGCCGCGGGGCCAGTTGCCTTTGCGGGCTGTGATTCTTTACCAAAATCAAAGCCTTCAAAAAACTTTTGCCATCCAAAATCTACCGATTCGGCGTCTTGTTTGTATGCTTCGTATAGGGAGTCAATGTAGGCAGCGTTTCCACTGTCAATATAATTTAGGCGATCCATGAGAAACCAATATTGTAAAACGGTACAAAATTAAGCATAATAGTACAATATGAGCCAAATTATATGTTATAACTTTGTAAGTAAAGCACAATTACGGCTTTAAAATTTTCTTTTCGCAATAAATTCTAGTAGCCATTAGTTTGGATAAGCCGCTGTTGATTTATTATATTTAACCATTAATAAATTTGGGGTGGACAAAAGTATTACAAAAATGCACAGCCAACCGGCCGCAACCGGCTTATGCGCATCCTGCGGCAGCGTTGTTGATGATAAGTTTTGCGGCAACTGCGGCGAAAAGCAGGTGGATGAGCATGACTTTGCACTAAAGCATTACCTGGAGGAATCGGTTGAAGGGATAACCCACTTCGATAATAAATTTTTCCGCACAGCAAAAGTGCTTATTACGCGGCCGGGCATGCTCGCCGAGTATTTTTCTAAAGGCAAACGCATGGCTTATTTAAAGCCATTTCAGTTATTTTTAATATCCAATATTTTATTCTTTTTTTTGGCGGGGAGCCTTAATATATTTTCGCAACCCCTTTATAGTTTTTATGCTTACGACCCTTACATCAGCTTTCACACTAAAGAAACTATATTAAAACACGTACGCAACGATGCGGAATTTACGGCGCTGGCCACCAATTTTAATAGCCATGTGGGCACGGAGTCCAAATTATACATCGCTTTATTTATCCCCGTGCTGGCCTTGGTTTTTGCGCTTATTTTCTTCAACACAAAACGGTATTTCACTGAGCATTTAGTTTTTGCAACCCATTATTTCTCGTTTGTACTCATCTATTTCACGCTGTTTACTTTGTTGGTCATAAAACCATTCTATTGGCTTACACACCTCGAATTTTCCAGCACGTTTGATACGGTAACCTCTGTAATAAATATGGTGGTTTTTGGCACCTATTTCGCCATTGCTGCAAAACGGTTTTACAAGGTAGGGGCATACCATGCCTTTTCGGGTGCATTGCTTAGCACAATAATGTTTGTGGTGGTATTAACCGGGTACCGGTTGTTGATATTTTATAAATTAATGTGGGCAGTACACTAATTAATGCATCAGCTTGTGCAGGTAGTTGCGCATATACCCTACTCCTTCAAAAAGTATGGCAAGTAAGCCTATGATAATGGTAAATTGTTCGAAGGAGTTCATATACAAATATATACGTTTAGAACAATATTTTATTGTTTTGTTACGCTGATACCGGCAGCCAGGTATTGATAAAATCGCTCTTACTATCCAGTTGAGTTGCCGGCTTGGCCGCATTAAAAAAACGATTGCTTTTGGTATCGTTACCTACGCCTGCAACAAACGCCCAGTTACCCCAATTACTGGCAGGCGAATAATCTATCAGTTTTTCCTCAAAATAAAGCGCGCCCTTGGTCCAGTCTACCTGTAGTTCTTTTGTTAAGTAAGTTGCTACTGCCTGGCGGCTATAGTTATTAATGAAACCCGTAGCATTAAGTTCATGCATAGCAGCATCTATATAAGGAACGCCAGTTTCACCGGCTTTCCATTGTTCAAAAAGTTCATCCTGGTTGCTGGCTGGTTCGGGCGCCTGGTTATTAAACCCTTCGGCCCTAAAATATTTTTGCCCGTGCTTTTTAAACATAAAGCGGAAATAATCGCGCCATAACAGTTCCAGCATCAAAGCTTCTCCGTTTTGCATAGTGCCGCGATGCTTCACCACTTCCCAATAAACCTGCCTTGGCGAGAGGCAGCCAACAGCCAACCACGGCGATAAGCACGAAGAAATACCCCCTGCACCTTTAGCGCTTTTTTGCCCGCAATTTTGTTGATTGGTTAAAAACAGCTCCAGTCGTTTTAACGCTTCCGTTTCGCCGCCGGCAAAATGGTTTGTCGCACGCGGGTCGTCTATGGGTTCGGGTACGCCCAGGTCTGTTAATGTTGGCAATTCGCCTGCATCATTAATCCCGGGTACAGCAATAAGCTCCGGCGAAGGGATGCATTGGCGCACGTTGCTATCGCGTTCTACCTTCTTTTTAAACGTAACAAAGCCATCCGGTATATCCTTTATCGGGAAAGGCAGGTCTTCCTTGTGGTACATCGTATGGCCGATAAAGTGCTTAAGGTTGAGTTTCAGGTTCCATAATGCCGTTTCAACCCGCTCGGAAGCATCAGTTTCCTCGGGCGCTACCTCGCGGTGGTGGTAAACTTCGGATACCTGGTACTCCTGCGCCAGTTGGGTGAGTACTTCTGCCGGGTCGCCTATGCGGATAATCAGCTCGGCACCAAATTTTTGCAGGTTTTGCCGCAGGTTAGCAACTGATTCTAAAAGGAATCTTGCGCGGAAACTACCTGTTTTTAAAGCCCCGGATGCGCCTGTTTTAAAGTAATACGGATCGAAGACATACACGGGCAATACTTTATCAGCCCTGCGCATGGCTTCGGATAATATTTCATTATCGTGTAAACGCAGGTCATTTCTAAACCAAACCAGTATCGTCTTATCAGCCATATGAACATAAATCTAAACTTATTTAGATTAATTACAAAAATGCTAAATATTTATTTGTGGTTAAACAATAGAAGATATATATGACAAGTTACTAACATTTGTTTAGGCGCCCAATACGGCACCCATCTTGTATCGTTAATTTATAACACGGGCATGATAATTGGCTACGTTATAATTGATAACTTTAACTCATAAAATCAACCCATTATGGCAACTACCGAAAGCATCCAAAAAGCGTATATAGATTTTGTACTTACCGAGGGGGCGCAACCCAAATCGGTTTATATTTTCGCCAAAAAAAACAAAATGGCCGAAGAAGAATTTTATAAGTTCTTTGGTTCGTTTGATGCCGTGGAGCAAAGTGTTTGGGCGGGCCTAACCAGCAGAGCCCTTACCGAGATCCGCGCACAGGAAATTTGGGCGCAGTATTCATCACGGGAAAAGGCGCTATCGTTCTTCTACAGCTTTTTCGAACTGCTAAAAAGCAACCGCAGCTTTGCGGTTTACAGTATAAAAAAACAGCGGGGCCTTGGTACGCCAAAGGTTTTGGAGCCAACAAAGGAATTATTTGAAGGCTTTGCCGAGGGTATATTAAACGAAGGTATAGAAACACAGGAACTATCCGACCGTAAATTTTTCAGCAAACGCTATAAAGATGCGCTTTGGGTACAGTTTGGCTTTGTGTTGAATTTTTGGATAAACGATGACTCTGCCGGTTTCGAAAAAACCGACGAGGCTATAGAAAAAGGCGTAAACGTAACTTTCGACCTCTTTCAGCGCTCACCTATTGATAACCTGTTTGAATACGGGAAGTTTTTGGCCAAAAACGGTGGATTGAAGGAGAAGATGGGGTTTTAGGAGAGAAAAGCCTCACCCAACCCTCTCCAACGGAGAGGGCTAAAAAGCAATAATGAATAATAGTCCAGCTTTAAATAACACAAGCAAAGTCCTCTCATTTGAAGAGGATTTAGGTGACACTCCTTCCGGCTTCGCTGCCATCTTCGATATGGATGGCACCCTGATAGATAACACCCCTTTTCACTATAAGGCTTGGCAATTACTTTTTAAAAAGTACGATATGCCGGAGTTGAGCCACGAAACGTACAAGGCCGAAATAAGCGGCGTGCCGATTGCCAATACAGTGAGGCGCTATTTTGCAGATGCTGATGAAATACTTATTAAAACAATATCGCATCAAAAGCAGGCTTTTTACCAGCAGGAGTTCCTGCCTTTTTTGAGGCCGATAAACGGGCTGGAGAATTTCCTGGCAAAATTGAAGGATGCCGGGGTAAAAATGGCGGTGGCAACTTCATCAGATATGGCGGATGTTGATTTCATTTTCGATGCCATCCCTATCCGCCAATATTTCGACGCTATCGTCACTGGCGATATGGTAAGCAAGCCTAAACCCAACCCGCAGATATTTTTTAAAGCCGCAGAGCAGTTAAACACACGCCCCAAAAAATGCATTGTGTTTGAAGACTCCACATCGGGGCTGCAGGCGGGCAATAGCGCAGGCATGCAGGTTGTAGGCATAACAACCAGCCATCCTGCAGCAACGGTTGCCAAAGTGGCCAGCCTGGTGATAGACGATTATGCCGGCATCAGCCTTAAAAAACTGGCTGCATTATTTGATTGATAATTATGAGCGAAAATACAGCAAACGAACAAAACAGTATACCCACCACCAAGGTTGAACGTAGCGCAAAATTCGTAAAAACCGGCTTTAAAATTGGCGGCAATTACATTAAGCATTACTCCAAAAAACTTTTCAACCCGGATCTGGATAAATCCCAACTGAACGAGGATAATGCAACAGATATTTACCAATCGCTTAGCGAATTGAAGGGCAGCGCCCTTAAAGTTGCCCAGATGTTGAGCATGGACAAAAACCTGTTGCCGCAGGCCTATGTAGATAAATTTACGCAGTCGCAATACAATGCGCCGCCGCTTTCGGGGCCTTTAATTGTGCAAACGTTTAAAAAATACTTCGGCAAAAACCCCGAGCAGATCTACGATAAATTCAATATCCGCTCCAGCAATGCAGCCTCCATAGGACAGGTACACCAGGCAGAACTAAAGGGAAAAAAACTGGCGGTAAAAATCCAGTACCCCGGCGTGGGCGATTCTATCTCATCCGACTTGAAGCTTATCAAGCCTTTTGCTTTCCGCATGCTGGGCATGAGCGAAAAAGAGCTGAACATTTATATGATAGAGGTAGAAGAACGCCTTTTAGAAGAAACCGATTACGAGTTGGAGGTGCGCCGCTCAATTGAATTTTCGGAAGCTTGCGCAAACCTTGACAATGTAGTTTTCCCCAAATATTACCCACAGCTTTCCAGCAAACGCATCATTACAATGGATTGGCTGCAGGGCAAACACCTGCGCGAATTTTTGGCAACCAACCCATCGCAAGAACTACGCGACCAGATAGGACAGGCGCTTTGGGATTTTTACAACTTTCAGCAGCACGAACTCCGTGCCGTGCATGCCGACCCGCACCCCGGCAATTTTATGATAACGCCCGAAGGTAAACTGGGTGTGATAGATTTTGGCTGTATAAAAGTAATGCCGGATGATTTTTACTACCCCTTCTTTGCGCTCACCTCTACCGATCTTTTCGAGAGCAAAGAAGAAACCATAAAAGCATTCCGCAAGTTGGAAATGATATTGCCGAATGATACCCCGGCGCAAATAGAATTTTACTACACTATGTTTAAGCAGATGATAGGGTTGTTTGCCAAACCATACATTACCAATGAATTTGATTTTGGCGAGAAGGCCTTTTTTGATGAGCTATTCGGCTTTGGCGAAAAGGTGTCTAAAATGCCGGAGTTTAAGCAAGCCCGCGGCGTTAAACATTTTATCTACGTAAACCGTACCAATTTTGGGCTATATAACATATTGCACGAGTTAAAAGCGAGGGTAAAAACAGATACCTACAAGCCACATGTGGAAGCGGTGGCATAGCTACCCTGGCGCAGTTGGTATTTATCAGTTGTATACGATAACTTTAAGAAAACCTTTAACATGAAACGCTCTGCTTTTTTTGCCTGTATACTTATCGCTTTTGTATCGTGTAAAAGCAAGCCGGACCAACAGCGGTGGGTTGATAAAGATACCTTAACCGCGGCTAAAGCGAGTTATGTAGAACCAAAACAGGTTACCGTGAAACAGGGAACTGACACGGCGGATAGCGAGGACGATAGTGACCAATTTGCAGATTACTACATTGTAGTTGCTGATACCGGCAAAAACTACTATGCGCTCAGGGATAAAATGCTGAAACTGCACGATACAAGCGGTATTGTTATAGATACCATGAACCGTTACTATAATAAAAAGAAAGACCTTATTATGATACCCGAAGATGATTCAGACGAAATAATTGCGGGAGATTACTACCCGCGGCGCGACCCATCTAAAACACTAAGCCTTGAATATTTAAACACTTACAAGCGGGATGCAAAAAGAAATACTATAGCCCTGGTGACGGGGATATATGAAAATAAAACCAGTGCAGATAGTGCCCTTAAGCTACTGCCCGGCAACAACGCTTTCTCCTTTAAAGGAAAGGTATATATAGGCTGCCTGCACTAAATCTATATGTAGTTCACTATAGCCACAACAGATAGGCCAAAGGTAGCTATCCAGGTAAGGATGGCTTTGGCATTCCAGGCTTCTATATCGGCAACGCGGCCCGTACCTGTGAATGACCTTGATTTACGGTTACAATAAAAGCCATAAGAAACCATGCCTATTAAAACCAGAAAAAAGAAGCAAACAAGTAATTTTTGAAAATCCTGAGATAACATAAATGTGTATTAAAGCTTATTACGTACGTACGGGTATTTTGTTTAAATAGTTTAACTTTTATTTAATGTGTGGCAGCCCACACATTTTTGCCTCTCAGCTGTGCATTTTATTGCGTTTAGCGGGTAATTTACGCGCCAAAGAAAATAAACGCCAAGTTATTTATTTTTCCGCTTTTTAAACCTATCCTGCTAACGAAAGCTTAATTTTAGTAAGATTGACCCTAATGCAAAAGCAAACCGAACAGGAAACCGGGTAATAAAACCAATAATAATGCCAAGGGGTAACTAAAAGTGTTGCTTTCAATCTATGCCTTATCACTTACTTCTTCTAGCTCTACTATCAAACACCCAACCAAATATCTTGTTGCAATAAAAAATGAAGGTATTACTCGCAGGCGCTAATGGTTATATAGGCACAAGGCTCATCCCGGTTTTGCTGGAGCAGGGGCATAATGTAGTATGCCTGGTGCGCGATAAACGCCGCTTCCACGAGCAAAGCGATTACAGCGACCGCGTAACCCTCCTAACGGGCGACCTGCTGAAGGAAGAAAGTATAGAAGCACTGCCTGGCGATATTGATGCGGCTTATTACCTCGTCCACTCTATGGCCCAAGCAGCGGACTTTGCCGCACTGGAGGCACTTTCAGCGCATAATTTTGCACAAGCACTTAACAAGACTTTTTGCAAACAGGTTATTTACTTAAGCGGGATAGTAAACGATACGCATTTATCCAGCCACTTGCTTTCGCGCAGGCATGTGGAGGATGTACTAAAGGAGTGCAAGGCCGCGGTTACGGTTTTAAGGGCGGCTATTATTATCGGTTCCGGCAGCTCATCATTCGAGATTATCCGCGACTTGACCGAGAAGCTGCCCATCATGACCGTACCCCGTTGGGTAAACACCAAATGCCAGCCAATCGCCATCCGCGATATATTGGGATATTTAGAGGGTGTTTTACTTAACGAAAAGGCACTGGGCAAAACATTTGATGTTGGGGGGCCGGATATCCTTACGTTCAAACAAATGATGCTGGGCTATGCCAGGGTACGCAAGCTTAAGAGGTATATAATAACCATACCTTTCCTTTCGCCAAAAATATCATCGTACTGGCTGTATTTTGTCACCAGTACCAGCTATTCGCTTGCCCAAAGCCTGGTAGATAGCATGAAGAACGAAACCATCATGAAAAACCATGATATCAACGCTGTTGTACCCCGTAATTGCCTTGGTTATGAGGATGCACTTAAACTTGCTTTTAAAAAGATAGAACAAAATTCGATAGTAAGCAGTTGGAAAGATGCGCTGAACAATGGCTACCTTACTTCGGGTTTTATGGACCAAATAAAGGTGCCACAAAACGGCACCTTAGAATATAAGGTAAAACAGCCTTTTAAACGCGAAAGCGCCGAAGTGTTAAAAAATATTATGGCTATTGGCGGCAACCGCGGCTGGTATTATTGGGACTGGATATGGAGCATTCGCGGCTTTTTAGATAAGCTATTCGGCGGCGTAGGCAGCCGCCGGGGCCGCACCAGTAACATTACGGTTTCGCCTGGCGATGTGATAGATTTTTGGCGGGTGCTGCTTGCCGATAAAGAAAACCGACGCTTACTGCTATATGCCGAAATGAAGCTTCCGGGAGAGGCGTGGCTTGAATTTAAAATAATAGAGCGCAATGCAACCACTTTCCTCAGCCAGGTGGCTACCTTTAGGCCGCGCGGGCTTTGGGGGCGTATGTATTGGTACCTGATGTGGCCCTTTCATCTTTTTATATTTAAGGGAATGGCGAGGCGGATAGTAAACTTTGGGGAAGTTATTAGCTCGTAGAAGATAGTTCATAGTAGCCGCAATGATTGCTTTGCCAAACTATAACTGTAATAATAAACCGATCAGCTTACTATGATCTATCATCCATGAACTAAACAAACTATGAACAAAAACATACTTATCACCGGTGGATCCGGGCTTTTGGGAAAACAGCTTACCACAGAATTACTGAAGGAAGGGCACCTGGTTAGCCACCTTAGCCGCAGTAAAGGCAAAAACCCTAAAGTAAAAACCTTTTTATGGGATGTAGATAAGGGGCAAATAGACGAGCATTGTATTGATGGCGTAGACACCATCATTCACCTCGCAGGTGCCGGAATTGCTGATAAACGCTGGACTGATGAGCGCAAGCGCGAGATAGTAGAAAGCCGCACAAAATCTATTGGCTTAATTTATGGGCTGATGAAAGCCAAGGCAAACCGGGTACATTCGGTTGTCTCCGCATCCGGCATTGGGTATTATAGCGACCGCGGAGATGTGTTGTTAACCGAAGAAAGTGCGCCGGCCAACGATTTTATTGGTACCTGTTGTGTGGATTGGGAAAATGCAGTTGATGAAGGGCGGGAACTTGGGCTGCGCATCCTTAAATTCCGTACGGGTGTTGTGCTCACTACCGATGGCGGTGCTTTACCGCAACTGGCGCTGCCTGTTAAGTTTGGAATTGGCTCGCCTTTAGGTACAGGTAAGCAATGGATACCCTGGATACACCACAGCGACGTTTTAGCTATGTACATGCTGGGGATAAAAGATGACAGCCTCACCGGCGTTTACAACATGGTTGCACCGCAGCCGGTAACTAATACAGAACTCACCAAAGCAGTAGCTAAACAATTGCACCGCCCGCTTTGGGCGCCAAAAGTACCCGCATTTTTTATAAAGCTGCTCTTTGGCGAAATGGGCGGTATTGTTTTGGGCAGTACCAAAGTATCGGCACAAAAAATAATAGATAAAGGTTTCAAATTTAAGTACCCCGATACCGAATCGGCTTTGCAGGAAATTTATGGATAAAAACACACCTGTAACAGTTTTTTGGTTTAGGCGCGACCTGCGCCTGGAAGATAACGCAGGGCTTTACCGCGCACTGAAAAGCGGTAACCCGGTAGTGCCGTTTTTCATTTTCGATAGAAAGATATTAAACGAACTTGAAGATAAAGACGATGCCCGGGTAACCTTTATTTATAATGCAATTGAAAGATTAAAAGCAGCTCTTAGCGGGCAGCACAGCGATATTGAAGTAGCATACGATACCCCCGAGGCAGCCTTCGCCAGCCTGATTAACGAATACAATATAGCTGCTGTTTATACCAACCACGATTATGAGCCCTACGCCGAGGTACGGGATGAGGCCATTAGACAATTATTAGCCAAACAAGGTATCGATTTTAAAACCTTTAAAGACCAGGTAATATTTGAGCGCAATGAAGTAGTAAAGGACGATGGCAAACCCTATACCGTTTTTACTCCTTACAAAAACAAATGGCATCAAAAACTTAAGCCATTTTATTTGAAGCCCTACCCTACCGGAAGGTATTTAGCTAAACTTTATACATTCAAAGCATCGCCCATGCCGTTGTTAACAGAAATGGGCTTTACAAAAAGCGATACTGAATTCCCCGGAACAGATTATAAAAAATTTATTGCTGATTATGCCGAAACACGCGATTTCCCGGCTATAAAAGGCACATCGCACATTGGGCTGCACCTGCGCTTTGGTACGGTAAGCATCAGGCAATGCGCCAGAGATGCCCACTCGGCACACGAAAAAACCTGGCTGAACGAGTTGATATGGCGCGAGTTTTATATGATGGTATTGCACCATTTCCCAAAAACGACGGACCATGCTTTTAAGCCCGACTATGATCGTATTAAATGGATAAACGACGAACAACAGTTTAAGGCCTGGTGCGATGGCGAAACCGGTTACCCGCTGGTTGATGCGGGTATGAGAGAGTTAAATGCCACGGGGTATATGCACAACCGCGTGCGCATGGTGGTGGCCAGTTTTTTAAGTAAAGACCTGCTGATAGACTGGCGCTGGGGCGAGCGTTACTTTGCCCGCAAACTGTTGGATTACGAGATGGCGAGTAATGTAGGGGGCTGGCAATGGGCGGCGGGTAGTGGTACCGATGCCGCGCCTTACTTCCGTATTTTTAACCCCGAGACGCAAATGAAAAAGTTCGACCCGAATTTGGAATACATAAAAAAATGGGTTCCGGAATATGCAGACTTTAGCAAATATCCAAAACCCATTGTAGACCACGCCTTTGCGCGCGAGCGTTGCCTTGAGGCTCTTAAAGCAGCCTTAAGCTAATATTATTCTAACTGTGTTACTGTAGTGATCTGGAATTCAAACCTAAGGGGTGCAAAACCAGGTATAATGCTGCCGGATCGGGCTGAAAAGCCATAAGCTAAATGAGATGGTATGAGCAAAGAGATAGAAGTGCCTGCCGCTGCATGCTCTTCAAGCCCCTCTTTTACACCCGGAACAAGGCCTGCAAGCCCGTCGCTAACTGCAGGTGTAAATACATACGCAGTGGTTTTTGAAGCTTCATCAAAAGCCACACCGTTTAACAAGGTACCGGTGTAGGTAGAAGTTACAATAGATAGGTCGTTGATCTCGCCAACAGTACCTGTGCCAGGTGTAACCACTTTATAGTACAGGCCAGACGCTGTTTTAGTATAACCTGTAAGAGAGTTAGCAGTAATGTAATTTTGTATCACCTGATCATCGTACGCGGGCTGGTTGTCTATTACATGCACGTAATATTCCAGGCATTGGTTACCAGCAATACGGGTATTTACGTTGGTAACACTACCTGTGCCATAACCTGTTTTGCCATAGGCAAGGTGCGAGGGTATAAGCAAACGCATACTTGCGCCTTTATATTTTAACAAGTTAAATATACCTGTTTGCAAGCCCTTTGGCAGGCCGTCCTGTGCTAAGTGGCCCAAATAATCGTAAAAGTGGTTAATGATCGTATCGGCAGAGGTGTACTTGCCGTCGAAACTTTTAAGGGTAAAAACCAAAGAAAGCCTGTCAGAGTACTCCAATCTGGCTCCGGTGCCCGGCAGTATAATTTTATAATACATCCCTGTGGTATCGCCACCAGTGGTATCACGGCTAAAGCCGGTAAGCCCATTTGCTGCAATGTAGTTTTGTATTTGCTGTTCGTCGTATTCTTTTATAGTTGGGTCAACACTATCTTTCCGGCAGGCGCTTAAGCCGGCTACGGCAATCAGTAAAAAAGTAAAAATCTTTTGTTTCATCTAAAATTAGTTCGTTACATCTAAAAGTTGTATATCAAAATCAAGCACCGAATTCTTAGGCAAGCCCAATGTTGGCTGATCGTATGGGCCGTATGCATAACGCGACGGTATCAATAATCGTACGGTGCCCCCCCTCTTAATTTGGGGGATACCTAATTGCCAGCCTCTTATCACCTCCCCAAGCGCAAACGAAGGGTGGAAATTATTGCTTTGCGTAAATTCCTGCCCGCTGGTTAGTACCCTTCCCGTAAAATCTACCGTTACCCTGGTCGAGTTAGTGAAAAGGTCGTTGCCTTCCCCGGGGGCCACTACTATATAAAAAACTCCCGTGGTATCTATCCGCTTTGCAACTGTACCAAGTCCGTTTGCATCAATATAGTCGGTTATTATCTTCTCATCAACAGCTGCCTGTGTCCTCACCTGTTCCACCACATCAAACCCCTTGCTACAAGAGGACCATCCGGCTGCAATCAATAATATGATAACCAGTAACCTGTTCATTCCTTTAATAATCCGCAAATTTATTGTTTTAAATGGCAAAAACGGCAGCTTAACACTTTTTAACACTTGGCAGCGCAAATTAAGCTTCGTATCAGGGTTTATAATTGATGGTAAGCTGGTTTATTTTCTTCAATATTTCGGTTAAATACAGCTTATCAGCCTCGCTTATATGACTGTTGAGGTAGTTATTAAATTGCTTTACTACATCTTTTGCCATTTGGCGTTTTTCTTTGCCCAGGTCGGTCAAAAATATTTTTACCGAGCGTTTATCCCCTTTGTTAGATTGGCGGTAGATCAATCCTGTCTCTTCCAATTGGTTAAGCATACGCGAAAGGCTGGTTGATTTCAGGCCCAACAGCGCCGCAGCCTGCGATACGGTAGTACCTTCCTCATCTATATTAATAAGCAGGTAACCTATAGATTGTGTAATGCCAAACTCTGTAACGATCTGGTTGTACCGGTTTGCAACGGTTTGCCAAACGATCTTTAAAAAGTAATCAATGGTCTCCTGGTGTTTTACACTGCTTCGCATACGGCAACAAACATAACATTTTTATATTGGTTCATAGGTGATAGTTGATGGTTCATGGTAGCTCCATCTGTATGGTTTATAGCTAACGGTTTAACGTAGGTTTCAGTATCAATAACCCCCTCTAACCACTACTATAACCCTCTTTAGCCCTGAACTATAACCATCACTCATGAACTAAAAAGCTACCACCCTAACTTAGTATCATCCCCCCTTGGGTCTGCGCCGCCTTCGTAATAGCCCCATTGGGTCTTTAAAATACCATCTACCCGGCCAATAGAACCGCGGCGTGTAAATTTATAGCCTTTTTGTTTCAGCTTTTCGGTAGTGAGGCTGTCCAGTGCATCCGGTTCTGCGCCAACCTCATCGGGCAGCCACTGGTGATGAAAGCGTTTTGCGGCCACTGCAGCCTGCATGCTTTTATCAAACTCTATCACATTAAGCACGGTTTGAAATACTGAAGTAATAATAGTTGAGCCGCCGGGGGTACCCACTATCATAAACAGCTTGCCATCCTTTTCCACAATGGTCGGCGTCATGCAGGATAGCATGCGTTTATTGGGTTGTATACTGTTTGCCTTGCCACCAAGCAAGCCGTACATGTTTGGCGTGCCTGGTTTCGAGCTAAAGTCGTCCATCTCGTTATTCAATAGGAAACCAGCGCCTCTCACAAATACATGCGAGCCGAAGGTATCATTCAACGTAGTTGTGAGCGATACCGCATTGCCATCCTTGTCAACAATAGAGAAATGGGTAGTTTGGTCGCTCTCATATCCAACAAACGAGCCTGGCAGTATACTGGCGCTGGGTGTAGCAGCGGCCCAATTAAAGCTTGCCATACGGCTGATGATGTATCTGGTATTCAGCAGGCTATCTACCGGCACTTTATAAAAATCCGGGTCGCCAAGGTATTTAGAGCGGTCGGCGTATACCCGTCGCTCTGCCTCTACCATCACCTGTACGGTAGAATCTTTATTAAATCCCCAGCGTTTTAAAGGGTAATTTTCCACCGATTTTAACAACTGCAGCAAAGCAATACCGCCGCTGCTTGGCGGGGGCATAGTGATAATTTTATACCCTTTATAATCGCCAACGATTGCGTTACGCCATACAGAGTGATAATTCTGCAGGTCGGCTTTGCTCATGATGCCTTTTCCTGCCTGCATTTCGGCTATTATCAAATCGGCAGTTTTGCCGTTATAGAAGCCGTCGCGGCCTTTATCGCGGATCAGCTCCAGCGTGTGGCCCAAATCTTCCTGTACCAAAATATCGCCTTCCTTCCAGTCAACGTCCTTTACCAGGTAGCGTTTGCCAGGGTTTAACGCGGCGAACTTTGCCCTGGCGCTGTTAACGTTGTTGGCCAGGCGTGCGGTCATCTTAAAGCCATTGAGTGCCAAGTTTATAGCGGGCTGCACTAGGTCCGCCCATTTTAGTTTGCCATATTTTTTATGCGCTGTTACCATGCCATCTACAGAGCCGGGCACGCCCGAGGCAAAATGCGTGTACAAGCTCATATTGGGGATCACGTTGCCTGCGCTATCCAAATACATGTTTGCGCTGGCTTGCGCTGGGGCCTTTTCCCTAAAATCTAATGTGTTTGTTTTGCCTGATGCTGAGCGGTAAACCATAAAACCACCGCCGCCAATGTTGCCTGCCTGGGGATGCGTAACGGCCAGCGCAAATTGTACAGCAACAGCAGCATCTACCGCGTTACCTCCTTTTTTAAGGATATCCAACCCTGCCTGCGCGGCATCCGGATAGGCGCAAACTACCATACCATTACGGTATTGGCCACCCGCATTTTGCCCCAACTGCCCCTTTACGCAGCCTGCCGTAAGGCATAAAAACATTATTGCCGAGCCTAATTTACTGTATATGCGGAATTTGCGTTTCATCATTACCGAGCACTTATTTTTTGCCAAATTAACCTATTTCGGGTTAAAATCACAGCATTGCAACGGCGATTTTTCTAACTGAGGGCCAACTACATGCCCCGTAAAACTGTTTTCATTTTGGCTAAATAAGCATAAAATGGTAATTATGCCGTTTATACCAAAACTACTTCCATGAAAAAAATCTCCTTTATCGCATTTATTTTAACCGCTTTTTTGCTGGTTTCGGCCCGGGCGCAGGCGCAGGATTACAAAACAGCTGTAGGGCTTAAATTTGGCGGCTACGAAAACGGCTTCTCTGTAAAGTATTTTATGGACGAACGTACCGCACTGGAAGGCATTTTAGGCGTACGCTCGCACGGGGCGGTGCTTACGGGATTGTACGAACTGCACCAGCCTGCATTTAACACCGCAGGGCTGAAGTTTTACTATGGCTTTGGAGCACACTTAGGTTCGGTTGGTAAAGGCGCTTATAAAACCTTTGGCGGTGACGATAAATACTACACCAACAACCAAATACTGCTTGGTGCCGATGGTGTTTTGGGCCTGGAATACAAAATAGCCGACGCCCCCATCGCTGTTAGCCTGGACTTGAACCCGCGGGTAGAACTTGCCACCGGGCCCTTTTTCGACCTGGCGCCGGGGCTTGGGTTGAAGTATACTTTTTAAGGGTTTAGCCCATAGCAAGGGTAAACCCGCTTGCGGACGATACACTTAAAACTGTACGAATTGTACGATCCGTACAGTTCGTACAGTTTCGTACAATTTCGCACAACCTCGTACAGTTTCGCACAATCTCGTACAGTTTCGTACAACTTCGTACAGTTTCGTACAGCAAAATGCAACTGTGCGAAAATCTGCGTTTTTCTGTGGTTTTTCGGTGTTTTTCTTTGATAAAAGGGCGTGTAAACGCATTTATAAGAAAAAGGGGATTTTCGGTTTTTTGCCATCGGTAACCCTGCCGAAAAGCGGCGGCCGCTACTTCACAATGATCACCTTTTTGGCATAAACTTTTTTCCCTAAAGTTACCCTGAGCAAATAGGTACCGGGCAGTTGGTTGGTAGTGTTTACTGCCGCGCTGAAATTGCCCGCCGCTATGGTTTGCGATTGCTCGTACACCACCTGCCCCGATGTGTTCACGATCTCTATTTTGGCCGTACCTGCCTCTTTTGCCACAAACAAAACGTTAAGGTTATTGATGGCCGGCACCGGGAACAGGGTCAATCCAATATCGGTGCTGGTATCCGGGTGCTTGGCTACCAGGGCAAAAGTAAAATCATCCGACCGGCTTACGCAGCCGGTGCTAAAAGTAACCTCTACGGCATACTTGCCACTTTGCAGGGGCTTGTAAACGTTCTCCACTGCGCCGGGTATGGCAACCCCGTTTAAGAACCATTGGTTACCCTCAGAAAAATTTGAGCCAAGCACATCATCGGTTTGGGTTATGATGGGCTTATTTACCGTTGCGGGCAGCCGGGCAGCCGATGGGCAGCCGATGCTTTTTACATGCAGATCGTAAAAGTAATAGTAAAAGCCTTTGTAGTAAGTACTATCGTTTGCGTTGCTGGGCGATACCGCGGTATTACCCATAATGCTGAATATGTTGCCTATTTTAAAGGGGTAGCCGTTTACCCCGCCATTGTTACGGTAAACGGTTACGGTATTGTCATACGATGGGGTAATGGTGTAAGTGCCCGCTGTTGGCAGGGTTAAGTTAAGGTTTACCAGTGTGCCCTGGTCGGTAGGGTCATTGGTTTGGGCGCCATCGCCGGGGATGCTGCGGGTAGCTGCTGCATTTATGGTCGTTGCCGATACCGTTTCCCCGTTGTTGTTGGTTACCGTAAAGGTTAGTTTGCCGGCGTTGCCAAAATACATACGCGCGGTTTCTAATACCACAGGCACATTGGTGTACACCACTACCGAAGGGCCAAACTGGTTGTAGCCGCCACCCGTAAATACATTTTTGGTGGCCGGGCCTATGTTGCCACTAAAGTCATTCAGCCCGGCATAAAAGGCGTCATTTACCGGTGTTGCTGTAGTTGATGCTATGGGGCCAAAGGCTATTGGCAGGCTGGCGGTTGGCGAGGCGTACCAAAGCAATTCGCCATCGCCGGTACCATTAAGCAGGTACGAATTATTGTTATTACACAGGTAAGCGCTCAGTGTGCCCAGGGCCGGCGGCAGGGCAATGCTTACCGTGCCGGTTGTTTTATCGTTGGCGGCAATAGGGTCGCCGGGCAGGTGGGTTTCGGCAACGATGGTGTATGTTGCACCTGCAACGGTATTAAACTTG
>NZ_CAMLOV010000088.1 GCF_946481715.1 uncultured Mucilaginibacter sp.
ACTTTCTAAGGTGAGCGATAAGTTTACCATCGCTGCTGCCTTTGGTAACGTGCAGGGTGTATACAAACCGGGTAACGTTAAATTGCAGCCGGTTATCCTGCACAACTCACAAGTTTATTTAAAAGAGAAACACGGCCTGTCTGCTGAGAAACCTATCAACTTTGTATTCCACGGTGGTTCGGGTTCGAGCCAGGAGGAGATCCGCGAAGCAATATCTTACGGCGCTATAAAAATGAACATTGATACCGATATGCAGTTTGCATTTTGGGAAGGCATAAAAGATTACTACCAGGCAAAAGAAGGCTATTTGCAAACACAAATTGGCAGCCCTGATGGTGACGATTCGCCAAACAAAAAATATTACGACCCACGCGTGTGGTTGCGCAAGGCAGAGGAAAGCTTTGTAAAACGCTTAACCGTAGCCTTCGGCGACCTAAACTGCATCGACGCTAACAGCAAGCTGTAAGCTGATAAAGCAAATACTATTTAAAACCGCCCTTGTGTAAGAACATTGGCGGTTTTTTTAGGTTGTAAGGTTTAAATAATAAGCGCTATGGCCAAAAAAAAGAACAAGAATTTATTTGAGCGGTTTGCAAACTGGGCAACCGCCGCAACCGGGAGTTCTGCCGCATTTATCCTCGCGATAAGCACTATTGTGGTATGGCTGATAACCGGGCCGGTGTTTGATTACTCGGATACCTGGCAGCTCATCATCAATACAGGTACTACCATTATCACGTTTTTAATGGTGTTTTTGATACAGAAATCGCAAAACAAAGATTCGAAGGCCATACATTTAAAATTGAACGAGCTGCTGGCATCGCACCAGGGTGCCAGTAACCGGATGGTAGATATTGAGGATTTGAGCGAAGAGGACCTTGACCAATTACATAAATTTTACGTAAAATTATCCGATCTTGCCGAGAAGGAGGATGACCTTACCTGCACGCACTCGATAGATGCTGCGGAGGAGAACCATAACTCTAAAATAACCGGCTATAAATCTAAACCGCATTATGCCCGAGCCCTCAAAAATAAAAGTAAAACAAGTAGCTGACCCGGCAGAACTGGAAAAAGTATTTGCCATACGGCGCGAAGTATTTGTTGTTGAACAAAATTGCCCGCCCGAGTTGGAATGGGAATTTGAAGATGAAAGCACCCATTTTTTAGCCACGGTTGATGGCGTACCTGCCGGCGCCTGCCGCTGGCGGAAAACCGATAAAGGCTATAAACTTGAACGCTTTGCCGTATTAAAAAAATTCCGTGGCTTTGGCGTAGGACAGGAGTTGGTGCGCACCGTTTTGGCCGCATTGCCTGCCGAGGCCGAATACGTTTACCTGCACGCCCAACTGGATGCGGTTACCCTATATGCCCGTTTCGGCTTTGAGAAAACCGGACCCGAGTTTGAAGAAGCAGGGATACGGCATTATAAGATGGTGAAGAAGTGATTTCGGATTTCGGATTTTACTCTTAATGCTACCGCGGGCGTCCAGCCCGTTTTTGCATAGAGTCAGCTTTCAGCTGATGCAAGCTGGGAAGCTTGCACAGTGCCCACCACGAGATGCGTTGCGCTAATCTCGCGGTAGCAGAAAAATGCGGCTGGGACGGAGTTTTACACCGGGAATTTTCTAATATTCACTTGATTAATAAAATCATCACATATAGCAATGAAAATAGTTAACTCAATTGGTTCCTGCTTTATATTGGGGTTTTTAGCTTGTTCGGGTTGCCAGGTTAAAGGTGATAAGATTGCAAGTGAGATTTCTTCGGAAGGAAAACAGTCAATGCTATCAACGAGAGCAGCAGATACCCTTAAGTTGTACCCCTTTTTAAGGCGACAGTTTCGGACTGATGGTGACAAAGAACTTAAGGAAATTCGCTGCCAAAATGATACTTTAATAATCGCGACCACCGGATGGTTCTTTTATTATCCGTTCGGGAAGGTAACCAATGAAAAAGCGCTTAAAAATGCTTTTTATATTTATCAATTTGTTAACGAGATACAACATAAAGGGCAAAACGATTCCACCAAATTGTATAGATTTAACAAGGATGGTAGTTTTGTTAAGTTTGTTAAATCCGACGACAATACGAGATTTGAAATTGTATCTGCGGTAATTAACAACCCGGATATGGTTTTCCTCAATGGGGTAAAAGTGGGAATGAGTAAATCAGAATTTTACCGCGCGTACTTTAAAAGGAATATTGAAAGAGAATTGCCTGATATAAAAGTAGTGGAAATAATTACAGCATTGGATGGGATGTGGCATTACTATACTTTTTCTGGGGGCAGGTTAAGTCAAATAAAACTATCCACAGATTATTTATTAGACCAAAAGTAAACATAACAGGAAGGAAAACCATTACTACCACGGGCTTCCAGCCGTGGTTGCATATGGTCAGCTTTCAGTTGACGCAAGCTGGACGCTCGCACCATGCGCACCACGAGATACGCTGTGCTAATCTCGCGGCAGCGGATAAAAATGTAATAATGAGATTCGTACCTCAAGGACGTGGTGGTGAGTAGGTGGGGTGCGAGCAGAGCCGTTTTGCAAGTTCCCCCCGCATCGCGGGAGATCACTAATATTTTGATCTTTTCTTTAAAGTATTAATGAACTCCCTCCGGTCGGTTGTCTTTGTGCCTCACAACTACGCAGGGAAGAATTGTTTAAATCACTTTCACTGCACTCACCCCAAACTTATTCAAAAAATCAACCCCTTCGTCGCTGGCGAGGCCTTTGTATTGGGCGTACGATTTATCAAAGTAAACTTGCTTTATACCGGCAGAGAATATAAGCCTGGCGCATGGCAGGCATGGCGATAGCGTGGTGTACAGCGTAGCGCCTTCCAGGTTAGCCCCGTTCTTCACCGCGTACAGTATAGCGTTCTCCTCGGCATGCAGGGCAAGCGAGCAGCTGCCTTTACTGTCGCGCGCGCAGCCATGCTCGGGGAACTCCTCGTCGCAGTTGTGGGTGCCTGCAGGCGGGCCGTTATAACCTATGGAGATTATCCTGGTATCTTTAGCTAAAACAGCACCTACCTGGGCTTTAACGCAATGCGAGCGCTTAGCCAGGTCGGTTGCCAAATTCATAAAAATATGGTCGAATGTAGGTTTCATGCTTAATTTATTAAAAGAAGAAAAGGTTAGTTACCGGATCGCTCCACTAACTAACCTTCACTTCAAGTATTCTGAAAATTCTAAAATTCTGAAAATCCTGATTCAGACAATTAATGCCCTCCGCCTGCTTCCAGGTTGTCTACATCTATACCTTGTTTCTTTAACTCAGCGCCTGCTTTAAACGCAAAGAACGCCAGGTAAGCAAAGCCGATAACCGGAACGATGTATGACAAGTGGATACCGCTGGTATCGGCCAATATACCTTGTACCGGCGGGATGATAGAACCCCCCAGGATCATCATGATTAAAAATGCCGAACCCTGGCTGGTGTATTTGCCCAAGCCTGTTACTGATAGCGAGAAGATAGAAGGCCACATGATAGAGCAGCATAAGCCACCGCTAATAAACGAGAAGATAGCGATCATCCCGGTAGTCATTAAACCAATTACCATAAACAGGGCGCCTAAAATACCAAATATAGCCAGCGTGCGTACGGGTTTTTGGTTGCCTATCATAAAGCCGATAACCAATATAGCTACACAGGCAGCGTAAGGGTAAAGGCTGGTAACATCGGTGCCGCCAATGCGGTTAACAATAAGTACTACGGCAAAAGCTACAAAAGGTATTATAACCGTTAAAGCAAACTTTGCAGTTTTGCCGAGGCTGAAAGCAGCGATGGCGCCCGTCCAGCGGCCTACCATTAAGCTACCCCAGTATAAAGAGATAAACGGGGCGATATCGGATGCAGCGTACCCACCAAATGCAGGCAGTTCCAGCAGGGCGCCCATGTTGCTTTGGATGGTTACCTCTACACCCACATAAGTAAAGATAGCCAACATACCGTAAACCAGCTGCGGGTATTGCATGGCACCCCAGCCGGTTTTATTTTTGGTTTTGGCCGATGCAGAAACAGATCCGACAAGCGAAAATAGGATAATGGCTAACGATGCATAAACATAATACGACTTTGGAAGCCCTGTTGCAATAGCAAGCGGGCTTGCAGCCAATATTAAAAGAAAGGCAACGAATATGATGCCCAATGGCAGGTTGGCCTTATTGCTTGGCTCAATTTTTTCGTCGCTGGTTACCTTAGGTAATTTAGATACCCAAAAGAATATAGCTACGGCTATAAATAAACCTGCAAGTATATAGTAAAGGTTATTTACTGATGATATTTTTACATCTGCCGCCGGTATTTTAGCCGATGCGGACCCGAACAAAACGATAGAAACAATAACAGGGCCCATGATACTGCCAAAATTGTTTACGCCACCCGCAAAATTTAAGCGGTGGGTGCCTGTTTCCGCGCTGCCCAGGGCTACCACGAATGGGTTAGCTGCAGTTTGCTGCAACGAGAAACCTAATGCGATAACGAAAAAGGTGAACAAGATAAAGGCAAACGAACCCGAGTTAATAGCGGGGATCATGATCAGTGCGCCAACTGCCGAAAGTAAAAGGCCGTAGATGATACCATTTTTGTAGCCTATCTTATTCAGGATATCAACCTTCGTTGCTGCGGAGGCGAAATAAAGGATAAGCGAGCCTATAAAATAGCCGCCATAAAAGGTGAAGTCGATAAGTTGCGACTCGAATTGCGTTAAACTAAAATGCGCTTTACAAAAAGGTATAAAAATTCCGTTAGAAGCGGCCAGGAAGCCCCAAAAAAAGAATACAGTTACCAATGTATACAACGCCGAGCTATTACTCTTTGAGTTGTTTTGTTCCATCGTTAAAAAAGGTTGTTAAATATTGGTGTATTTGAAGCACTAAACATAATTCATTTTTTTATAAATAGCCGTTAATTTTTTCAAAATATAAATCACTACCTTAAGTTTTGTGTTTAACAGATAAAAGTTCGCATATTAGTGTCCTGATTTTTTTAACTGGATAGAAAGCAATATATACGCCTAACTTAATGATAGAAGCCATTATTTCGGGAATTGGGTTTGGATTAGTGCTTACGTTTATAACCGGCCCGGTTTTTTTCGCTTTAATAAAAACCAGTATCGAAAAAGGCTTCCATGCAGGCGTTGCTTTGGCCCTTGGCGTGGTATGCAGCGATGTTGTTTTTGTAGGGGCTATCCTTTTTGGCTCGCAGTTGTTCACCGTTAGTCCGCATACTAAAACCATGGTAGGCGTATTGGGCAGCCTTATTCTTTTTGTTGTAGGCGTGTATTACCTGTTCAAAAAGAGCGATGTTAACTATAATAACACCATCCCATCTAATGTAGACCGCGCCGGCTACTTTTTTAAAGGCTTTTTGATGTGCATTTTTAACCCTACGATACTGTTTCATTGGACGGTCGTCATAGGGGCTGCCAGTACCGTTTACCACGAAGGAGTACATGGCCGCACCCTTAAGATTGCCATTATGTTCCTAACCATCCTTATCGTACAATTCGGGCTCGACACTACCAAGGCATTCTACGCCGATAAACTCCGCGACAAAATATCCGTAAAACTTGTCCACCGCCTCAACCAGGTAGCCGGTATCGCGCTTATCATCGCATCATTGGTATTGGTTGATAGGTTGGTTACCCACTACGTTTTCTCGCCGCCGGGAACGGAAAAGCATAGTTAGCTACCGAAAATTTCCTTAAACTCCCTTAAACTGCTGTAAGGTTCAAATCCGAGGTTTTTAACACCTTTGTTGATGATGGTACGTTTCAACTCCTGGTAGTTGGCGTGGAATTTTTCCGAAATCTTGACTGCTTTTTTATCGCCTAAGATGAGATATAAATATTCATAATTACCTGCCTTGTCTGTTAAAATCGATAGCCGGTAGCCATCAAATGTGGAGAATGGATAAATCTTTGTTGTAGACAATCCTATAAATCGCCTAACGCGGATTTCATCTTCATCAATAGTTACAGAGATAGCTTTTGTGCGCATCTCGCCTAAAACCAAATAAACCCACACAAACAAAAAAAACAGGCAAAAAATAATGAAAGGCGCTATTGCCATATTGGAGTTTAGTGCCCTACCAGAAAGCACCATTATCATCATAACCGAACAGGCGATTGAAAAGATAGCCAAAAAATAAGCCCAGTAACGGAATTTCGATTTCACTTTAGCTAATTTATATTTTAATGATGAGTAATTGGGTTACTCACAAAAAAAGGCGAAAAGTAAACTACCTTTCGCCTTTTACCTTTAAGCTTTCGCCTCAAAATTACATGTATGCCCTTTGGTTTTTGCCTTCCATCCAGTTAACAAAGGCGCGGTTTACTACTTTGTTGCCACCAGGGGTAGGGTAATCGCCGCTGAAGTACCAGTCGCCGGTGTGGCCGGGGCAGGCAATATGCAGGTTATCTAATGTTTGATATAAAACCTGTACTTCGCATTTTACGCCTTTTGGGGTAATGATCTGCGCAATACGGTCGGATATTTCCTGGTCGGTAAATTGCTCGTAAATAGCTTTTACGTAATTGGTAACTTCCTCTTTTGGCAATTTAGAACTATCCTTGCATTTTTGGTAAACGTTCAGTATCACATCATCCTTGCCGGCATCTTTTAGCAGGCTTATGGCAGCCTCAAAAGCCACAAACTCGCCCATGCGCGACATATCTATCCCATAGCAATCCGGGTAACGGATCTGCGGGGCTGAGGATACCACCACCACCTTTTTGGGGCCAAGGCGGTCTAATATTTTCAGGATGCTTTGCTTTAAAGTTGTGCCGCGCACAATAGAGTCGTCCAAAACCACCAAAGTATCCAGGTCGTTTTTGATGAGGCCGTAAGTAGTGTCATATACGTGCGCCACCATCTCGCTGCGGTCGGCGTCCTGTGTGATGAAGGTGCGCAGCTTAACGTCTTTGATTGCTATCTTCTCTACACGCGGTGCCATGCTCAGTACCTCGGTTAGCTCTTCTTCGCTTATTTTATCCTCGCGGTTAAGCAACTTGTCGCGCTGGTATTGCTTTATGTATTTGTGTACGCCCTCTACCATGCCATAAAAAGCCACTTCGGCAGTGTTGGGGATGTAGGAGAACACCGTGTTCTTCATGTCATTATCCACAGCGCCTAATATCTGCGGGCAAAGCAGCCTGCCTAATTGTTTACGCTCGCGGTAGATAGAGGCATCGCTGCCGCGCGAGAAGTAGATGCGCTCGAACGAGCAGGACTTTTGCTCCTTCGGCTCGCTAAACATCTCCTCGGTAATCTTGCCGTTCTTCTTAACAATAAGCGCATGGCCGGGGCGAATCTCCCTTACTTCGCCAATAGGAATATTAAAGGCAGTTTGTATAGCAGGGCGCTCAGAAGCGGCCACTACAATTTCGTCGTTATAATAGTAGTAAGCGGGGCGTATGCCAACGGGGTCGCGCATTACAAATGCATCGCCGTGCCCCAAAATACCGGCTATGGTGTAACCACCGTCCCAGTTCTTGGCCGATTTCCGCAGAATCTTCGCCACATCCATATCGTTGGCTATCAGCTTGCTTATCTCGCGGTTATCATCCAGCCCTTCGCGTTTATACTGGTCAAAAAGGCCCTGGTTCTCCGTATCGATGAAGTGGCCCATTTTTTCCAGCACGGTAATGGTGTCGGCTTGCTCTTTAGGGTGCTGGCCAAGGTCGTACAGTTGCTGCAGCAGTTCATCAACATTAGTCATGTTGAAGTTACCGGCAATAACCAGGTTACGCGTCATCCAGTTGTTTTGGCGTAAAAAGGGGTGGCAGCTTTCTATACTATTTTTGCCGTGCGTACCATAACGCAAATGGCCCAAAAGAACTTCGCCGGTAAAGCTTACATGTTCTTTGAGCCATTCGGCATCCTTCATTTTTTCGGGCTGCTCTTTCTCTATATCGGCAAACTTCTTCTGTATATACTCGAAGATATCGGCCACCGCGTTTGATGCCATCGACCGGTGCCGGCTGATGTATCGTTTCCCGGGTTCAATATCCAGTTTAATGGTAGCAACGCCCGCGCCATCCTGCCCGCGGTTATGCTGTTTTTCCATTAAAAGGTATAGTTTGTTTATGCCGTACAGCGCCGTGCCGTACTTTTTTTGGTAAAAGGATAACGGCTTTAAAAGGCGGATAAATGCTACTCCGCACTCATGCTTTATCGAATCGCTCATGCTTGGTATTGAGCACGCAAAGGTAAGGATTTATCTGAATTGTGTTTAAACATATTGTCATTATAATGCATTAATATTGGCTTAACAGTTGCGCAAAGCAAACAGCTTTTAAATAGCTAAGTTTAAACGTATTAAATAATGAACGCCGGGGCGTTTAAAACAAAAAACTTTAATTTTTATTATCAAATACAGTATGAAAAAAATATCATTCCTATATATTTTAGGCGCACTTGCAATAGCGGGCTGCAAAGTGCCACAGGCGGCAAAGGTTGCCCCAACCGGCCAAAACCTGTTTACAGCGCCTATTGGCGTACAGGCTTATACTTACCGTGCCAGCTTCGCTGCGCGGCCGGAAGCTGTGTTAGATAGCGTAAAAGCACTCGGCATTACCCAAATGGAAGGCCCCAACCCAAAGGGCGTGGATATTTATAAGTTTAGGCAAATGCTGGATAAGCGCGGCATCAGTATGCCATCTATCGGGGTGGATTATGATGTGCTGACTAAAGAGCCTTTAGAGGCCGTGCGTTTGGCCGGCATATTGGGTTCGCAATATGTAATGGTGGCCTGGCTGCCGCATGGTAGAACTTTTACACTGGATGATGCTAAAAAAGCGGTTGCAGGGTTGAACAAAGCCGGGCGCACGCTCAAAGCCAACAGCCTAACGCTTTGCTACCACATACACGGTTACGAGTTTGTGCCTTACGAGGACGGTACCCTGTTTGATTATATTGCAAAGAATACCGACCCGCGGTACGTGAAGTTTGAAATGGATGTGCTTTGGGCTTTCCACGGCGGCGCCGACCCGGCCCAATTGATGTATAAATACCCAACCCGCTGGAGGCTGATGCACCTGAAGGACATCCGCAAAGGCGTAGCTAACGACCTTACCGGCGGTACCGACATTAAGAACGATGTAGCGCTTGGCACCGGGCAAATAAATATCCCGGAAGTGCTAAAGGCTGCCAAAGCGGTAGGCATCCGCCACTATTTTATTGAAGATGAAAGCCCCGACCATGCGAAGCAAATACCGCAAACGATTAAGTATTTGAAGAGCCTTTAATTGTTTTTTAACCACAGAGTCCACAGAGGATTTGCAAAGCGCTGAGCGCAGAGAGACGCAGAGTTTTACAAATTCGTTATGGCTCTGTGCCTCTCTGCGTACCTTTCTCTGTGAACTCTGTGGTTAAAATGCCGATATGCTACCACTAATAATTTGCGTAATTCGCCCTTATTCGTGAAATTCGTGTCCATCATGAAGATTGCAGTCGCCTCTCCTCCTTACCCAAAATCAATAGATGATGGTTTATATTGGATAGATAAATTAGCTAAAGAAGCCGTCGATCAGCAAGCATCGGTCGTTTGTTTCCCCGAAACCTACCTGCCTGGTTACCCCGGCTTTGGCGCCGAAAAGGCTACACCTCAAAGTATGCAGGCAGCTTTGGATAAGGTATGCGAAATTGCCGCTGCAAACGCAATCTGCATTATCATCCCCATGGATTGGTATAAGGATGGCGAATTGCTAAATGTTGCCTGGGTGGTATCTAACACCGGCGAAGCCTTAGGTTATCAAACCAAAAACCAACTGGATCCGAGCGAAGACAACATTTGGAGCGCAGGTACCGAGCGCAGCCTTTTTGAGGTTGACGGGTTAAAATTCGGCATAACCATTTGCCACGAAGGTTTCCGCTACCCCGAATCCGTACGATGGGCGGCCCGGAATGGTGCGCAGGTGGTTTTCCACCCGCATTTTACGGGTAGCGATAGCGAAGGCGTACAGCTTACCGAATGGGGCGATAAGCACAGCCCCTACTACGAAAAGGCCATGATGATGCGCGCCATGGAAAACACCATTTACTTTGCCAGCGTAGGCTACGCCACCAAATACCAGGAGGCAGCATCCTGCATTGTTAGTCCGCAAGGGGAGTGTGTTGCTTACCAGCCTTATGGGGAAGCAGGTGTAGCAGTAGCGGAGATCGATCTGGATAAAGCAACCGGGTTATTGGCAAAGCGGTTTAAGCCGGGGTTGGTTTAATTACGCACTATAATTGTAGCAGATCACTTTTATTTACCGTTATCTATAAAAAGCCCCTTACCCTGCAATAAAAATGGCCAAGTACACCTGCCTGCTTTTACTCTTGTTTTTTTCTGCCTTCCCGGGCGACTTAGTTGCACAAAACATCCCTAAAGGCAAGGCTATTTTGATGGACGGCAAAATCACCGATAAGGAATGGAGCGATGCCCGCCGCGTGGATGCAGCAGATAGCGTGAAAATATATTTTAAGCAGCATGCCGAATACGTATTGATTGCTGTAAAAGTGCCCGACGGTAAAAATATGATGGTTGATATGTATTGCAGCACGGCATCGGGGTTGGTAAACCTGCATGCTTCCGCCAAACTTGGGCAAAGGCAGTACAGCAACAATAATTGGGGCGATTGGATCTGGTGGAACAATGAATTTTGGGCTGCCAATGTTGGGCGTGTAGCATCATTCGAGGAACGCACTTTTCTTAAAGAGCATGTCAGGGAGTTTCAAATCCGCAAATCGTTTTTTGCATCCGCAGGTACAAAAATATTGTTCGATATCACCTATATCGGCGCGGGTAATACGTTATCTACGATACATTTTCCCGCATCGGCAACAAATACTCAACCCCAAAATTGGTTGGCTATACATTGGTAATGCCTAAGCGGTTCGGCCTTAAGAAATATCGTTTTGATGTTGCTAATTGATGAGCAGAACTTACTAATGATACGTCGCTTCAATCCCCGTA
The DNA here is from genome assembly GCF_946481715.1 of uncultured Mucilaginibacter sp. The sequence goes on from NZ_CAMLOV010000088.1 coordinate 10,971, forward strand.
TTCCAACGGGTTAAGGTCGGCAATTTGTTCACGGGCCATGCGGCCTTCTACCGCGAGGCCATCTGGCGGACTATAGTACCCGTGCTTATCCACCACTATCCCGGGCATCAAAAAGCTTAGCATAGAATATTGCCCTTTTGGGAAGGTATTCCACCTGGTGGTCATTTTTACATTGTACTCACTGCCGGTGTTAGCATATGCCTCCGGCTCGTAATGCGTGTATACCACAAACAGGCTCTGCGTATGGTTGAGCGATTTAAAGTCGCCATCTATCACTCTCATTAACGAATCAGCTGTTAGCTGCTTCCGGTCGGGGCGTATGGGCTTGCTATCTTCTGTTTCGCCCGGTTTTGTTTTATTCAGGATGTTATACACCGCGTAACCGTCTTTTTCTAAAGTGCCCATGTAAACCGATCGCAGGAAATGGTAGATAGCCCCCTTGTAGGCCATTTCCCGGTTTTGTTTCCATGTTTTTGCCTCCTTCGGGGTGGAGGGTTTTAGTTCTTCAAATACCGACTGCCCCTGGTAGCTCAGGAGTTGCTCATCATCATTAAGCCGGAAGGACTGCAGCAGGTATTTTATTTTATAGCCGAGGGCTTTGTTCTCTATCTCCAAAAAATCGTCGGCAGTAACGGTAAGGGTATTGGTAGCTTTATCAAAATGAAAGTGGAGGGCGTCCTTATTCAGGATGGTGCATTTTTCTGCATTGGCCGTAGTGCCCAAAAAATATTGACGGAACTTTTGATAGTACTCTTCTGAGTAGGCGCTGATCTTTACCTCCGCTAACTGGCTTACTGAGGGTTGCAGCTTCACATCAATCGTTAGGTTTTTTGCAACGGCAATTACCCGTGTAAACGTTTGGAAACCAATGAACCTCGCCGTAAGCGTATAAGAGCCGGGAGCAATGTTTTTTAAGTTGAATTTGCCGTTATTATCAGCAGCGGTAATAGATTTGGTTCCGGATAAGAAAACGGTTACGCCGGGGAGCGTTTCGCCTTTATCATCCCGTACCGTTCCACTAATGGTGTTTTGCCCCGATGCATTGAATACCAGGCAAATAAACACGGCCGATAGCAGGAGCGGTAAATATTTTGAAGGCAGCAGATGCATTAGCACAATTTAGGCATTGCAGCGCAATTATCAGCCATAAAAAAAGCAGCACAATTGCGCTGCTTTAAAAATATATTTATGGTAAGCTTAGTTCAACACAGGCTTGGCTTCTTTCTCTTTCACCGTCAAATCCAACGCATTGCTTACTTTTTCGTTCAGCAAAGCTAATTCAACCACTTCCTTCATATCGGTTACGTAGTGGAATTGCAGATCCTTTATGTAATCTTCTTTTATCTCGAGGATATCTTTCTGGTTCGATTTGCAGAGGATGATCTCTTTAATATTGGCGCGTTTGGCAGCTAATATTTTCTCTTTAATGCCGCCTACAGGCAATACGCGGCCACGCAGAGTTATCTCGCCTGTCATGGCCAAATGCGGTTTAAGTTTGCGCTGTGTAAATGCCGAAACAAGGGCAGTAAGCATGGTTACGCCTGCCGATGGGCCATCCTTGGGGGTAGCGCCGGCCGGTACATGCACATGCACATCCCATTGCTCAAACAACTTAGGGTTAATATCGAATGTGCCTGCATGTGCCCTTAAATAAGCCAGGGCAATGGTTACCGATTCTTTCATTACATCGCCAAGGCTGCCGGTGAGGGTAAGCTTGCCGTTACCGGGGCTCAGGCTCGATTCGATGAACAAAATATCGCCGCCAACGGATGTCCAGGCCAGGCCAGTCACTACGCCGGCTATATCGTTGTTTTCGTAAAGGTCTTTATCGTAAAAAGGTGCGCCAAGTATTTTCACCACATCTTTTTTGGTTACCGCCGGGTTGTATTCCTCTTCCATGGCGATGTTTTTAGCCACGCCACGTACTACCGATCCAATGCGTTTCTCCAGCGCACGTACGCCCGATTCGCGGGTGTAATCTTCTATCAGCCTTTCTACTATCTCGTTTTTTATCACCACCTGCTTGGTATTTAAGCCATGCGCTTCGCGCTGCTTGGGCACCAGGTGGCGTTTGGCAATCTCTATCTTTTCTTCTATGGTGTAACCGTTCACTTCGATGATCTCCATACGGTCCAGCAAGGCCGGTTGTATAGAACTTAAAGAGTTGGCAGTGGCAATGAACATAATGTTGGATAAGTCGAAATCCATCTCCACATAGTTATCATAAAAAGTGCTGTTCTGCTCGGGGTCTAATACCTCCAGCAGGGCAGATGATGGGTCGCCACGGAAATCGTTGCTTACCTTATCAATCTCGTCTAATATAAAAACAGGGTTGGCCGCACCGGCTTTCTTTACCGATTGGATGATCCTGCCCGGCATAGCGCCAATATAGGTTTTGCGGTGCCCGCGAATCTCCGCCTCGTCACGTACGCCGCCAAGCGCCATACGCACATATTTACGCCCCAATGCTTTGGCTATGGATTTACCTAATGATGTTTTACCAACACCCGGAGGGCCAACCAAACAAAGGATAGGCGCCTTCATATCGTGCTTCAACTTCAGCACGGCAAGGTATTCTATAATGCGTTGTTTTACCTTATCCAGCCCAAAGTGGTCCTTATCCAGCACCTTTTGGGCGCGTTTAAGGTCGAAGTTGTCTTTGGTGAACTCGTTCCATGGCAAATCGAGCAACAGCTCCAAATAATTTATCTGTACCGAGTAATCTGCAGCGGCGGGGTTTGTACGTGTAAGCTTTTCCAGTTCTTTTGCAAACTGGGTTTTCACCTCCTTGCCCCATTTCTTTTTGAGGGCGCGCTGGCGCAGGTTCTCAATCTCCAGATCGGGAGAGGTGCCGCCCAGTTCTTCCTGTATGGTTTTTAGTTGCTGGTTCAGGAAGTAATCTCGCTGCTGTTTATCCAAATCTACACGCACTTTGGTTTGTATCTGGTTCTTTAGCTCCAGCATTTGCAGGTCTAAAGTCAAATGTTCCAGCACCATGTTTATCCTGTCGCGTAGGCTGGCGGTTTCCAGCAGGTTTTGCTTGGCCGTCATATCCGCGTTCATATTTGATGATATGAAGTTGATGAGGAAGTTGGTGCTCTCGATATTGCGGATAGCAATGCCTGCCTCGCTCGGGATATTGGGCGATAATTGTATAATATTCATGGCCATGTCCTTTACAGACGATACCATGGCTTTAAATTCTTTGTCTTCTTTCGGTTTTATCTCCTTAAAGGGCTCAACCGTAGCTTTAATATAGGGTTCGCTTTGTACCTCATCTTTTAACACAAAACGCTTTTTGCCCTGCAGTATCACGGTGGTGTTACCATCGGGCATTTGCAGCATTTTAATGATGAGGGCAATAGTACCCACACGGTTAAGCTGGCTAAAGTTGGGGTCTTCTATACTTACATCCTGCTGGGCAACTACGCCAATAAGGCGTTTGCCTTTGTTGGCATCGCGTATCAGTTTGATAGATTTATCGCGGCCTACAGTAATAGGGATAACCACGCCCGGAAAAAGCACGGTATTGCGAAGCGGAAGTATGGCTAAAATATCGGGGACCTGCTCGTTATTCATCTCCTCTTCATCCTCTGACGACATCAGCGGGAAGAATTCGGAATCTTCGTTTATAGCAGCAGTGTTTTTAAAATCAAACGGATCGAAACTCATTAATCACTTTCGTTTAATGATAGGCCTAACGTCATATTGTCAGCCGCGGGCATAGGCCTGTGGAATAAATAGGGGTTAACTACCAGTTTTATATATACAAATATACTGTTTCAAGCGCTATGCCAATATAGCTTTATTTGGGGAGGTATTTGCAGTACGGTTGTAACTATTTGATTACTTTACAATTAGCTATATAAAATAAATAACCCCTTTTGGCGCGCTGAATTATAATAGTGGAAAAAAAGTCATACAACGGGGATACGGCGGCATGCAGGTCTTTTTAGGTTGTTATCGCAATCTGCGGTGTCAAATTTTATAAATTGGAGGTCCGGATTTGTGACTTACGGGAGAAGGAAGCGATGTAAAAGGCTGACGGTTTAATCAGTGGGGCGCTTTGCCAGCCAATACGTTGTGATAATAATAAACGTTAATTAGTTTTGAGTTGGAAATTAAGCGGTAATACAGCGATATATTAGTAACATTATGTACCTCACAAGCCTCCCGAACCATAATAACGCTGAGTTTAATGAGAAAGTTCATTTTGATTTGTTTGCAAGGCAGAATGTTGTCGTCAACGCTGTTGCTAAAAGCAGCGAATGTGAACGCCACCCGGGTTGTCTTTCTTTAAAGTTTGTTACCAAAGGGGAGGAGTATTATAGCGTTAACAGTACTCAGCTTGTTACACGGCCCGGTAATTTTTTACTGCTTAACCACGGGCAGGAGTATGGCAGCCGTATAAATTATGGTGAACCGGTCAGCACGAGATCTGTTTTTTTTAAAAGGGATTTTGCTGCCGCTGTTTTTTATGATTGGTCGGTGAACACTGATATCCTTCTCGACAGGCCGTTTGAATCAACCGCTGTACCGGAGTTCTTCCAGGGCCTTTATCATCTAAAAGGCGACTTAATGGCGCTGCTTAACAAGTTGTTTTTGACGCTGGATAGCGCTGGCTATAATACAGATAGCGTGGACGAAGGCCTTATTGGCGTATTACACGCCCTCTTTTACCATCAATATGGCCATGTACAGGTTTCGGGCAATATTTTAGGCGAAAAGCCGGGAACACGGCATGAGATTTATAAACGGCTTACTGTTGCGCGCAGCGTGATCGAATCCTGTTACAAAGAAAAGCTTGGGCTCGAGGCAATAGCCCGGCTTTCGTGCATGTCGGTGCCGCAATTAGTTCGGCAGTTTCGGGCTGTTTATAAAATAACGCCCCACCAGTACTTAACAAAATTAAGGTTAGAACATGCCGCCGCCTTATTGAGCAAAACCGATAAAACTATTCAGGAAATAACCTGGGGCTGCGGTTTTGAAGATGCAAGCTCATTTTGCAGGCTATTCAGGAATCACTATCATTTATCACCTATAACTTACCGCTCCCGCATTAATCTGAGCAATTCCGCACATCCGTAGCCTTCCGTCGGTGATTAGGTTTGTGCTATGAAATATAGGTTTTTAGTGTCATTTTTCATCATCGGCCTACCTGTTATAACACAAGCTCAAAACGCAAGGCAAATACTGGCGATGGCGATCAGTGCCCAGGGAAAATGGGAAAATGTTCAAACTTTTCACTACCGGTCGCACCGGGCCAACTCCGATAAATGGCAGGGTTATGATTACCGGCAAGTGGTTTCTGAACACGATATGTATGAGCTTACTTACGACTTTTCATCATCAAGTTTCGATAACCATACGGTTAACCATTATCCCGGCGGCTACGTTTTTGATACCCACCGGCTTGGTTTAGATTCGGTGTATTGGGTATATGACGGCTTAACCTCGCGTACTGGCAAAGCATTGCTAAACCTCGGCAGGGCCCTGTACGATCAAAAGAAAAGTAGCTTGTTAGAAACGCTTCCTTATTATGTATTAAAAGCGGTTGACGATTCAGCCGGCCTTAATGTCGAGCTTAAAGGAAATTACATGGTCCTTCATTCAGCCGGAAACGAATATTGGTTAAATAAAAAAAGCTTATTGCTGGAAAAATATATTTCTGTGCGGGGAGGTGCCAGCAACATCCAAATTTTCAATGACTATACAGTACAGGATGGCTTGCAACTTCCAAAACATCACCGCTTAGTTAGCAATGGAAAAATTGTTTACAAAGAAACCTTACAAAGTTTCGCTGTTAACCTGCCGCACCATTCATTACAGCTTCAATTACCGGTAAATTACGTAAAAACAACAGAGTATACCGGCCCTATGATAGTTAAGCGGTTATCACCCCGAACGTTTTTGATAGAAAAAATAGACGGTGACCGCAACATACTTTTTATAGATATGGGAAAATATGTGGTACTGACCGAGGCGCCGGTTTCCGCAGATATAGCAAAAACGGTTCTCGACAAGATTGCGGAAGTACTCCCCGGGAAGCCGGTAAAGTATGTGCATTTGTCTCATTTCCATAAAGATCACATTGCTGGGGTAGCCGAATTAGCAGCCAAAGGCATCTCTATAATTTGTACCCCGGAAACGGTGCAGCCGGTGAAGGACTTGATCAGGCAAAACCCACCGGTAACAGGTGAAATAGCAATGCCAAAATTCGTGCTTATCAATCAAACAAAAAGCATCGGTAAACAAAACGACGAGGTAAAATTCTTCGCCATTCGCAATAGCCATGCAAAAGGCATGTCTTTTGTTTATTTGCCCAAAGAGCAGTTGATTTTCCAGGGAGATCTTTTGTCACTGCCTGAGGACAGCACCTTAACAAAGCCAATACGGATAAGTAAAGAGTTTTTCAAAGCAATACGGCAAAATGGATTGCACTATAAGGTCATTATAGGGCATCATGGCCTGCCTGTTATAACGCCGCGCCAGGTAGCATTGATGGAACTCAAATCCGCCAGAAAATAGTTCAAAACCTGTACAGTAGCCACCACAAATGCACGTTTGGAGAAAACGCGGGAAGAAATAATACATCAGCTAGTTCAGGCAAGAGGCAATAATTTACCGTATCTTGTTGTTTTATAGTGCATTAATACTTGCGAAAAAATATTTTTTAATAAATATAATAAAGCGCAATATTGTACGTTTATCAATTTAAATATCGCAATGCCCGCTCGCAAAGCAGGCTTTAAGATACATTCTCACTCCCCAAATTTTCCAACAAAAAATAGCGGCGTAGTATAATAATTTATACTATTGCAAGTTACTATTATACAAATTTGTTACAGAAGGGTACATAATTTAATGAGGCTGTCGGCAATAATTTCCTTACTGGTACTTACTACGCTCGAGTCGTCGGCACAAAATGCCTATGTAAAATTGGGTCAGCAGGCTTTTATGGATGGTAATTTCAAAACCGCCGTTGCCCAGTTGGAGAAAGCGTGCATGATAGATTCTACCAACGCCAATGCCTATTGGATGCTTGGTTACTCGTACTACCATAGCGAAAACTACCGCAAATCTATTATCGCGTATACCAAAGCAATTTTTATAAACCCGGTTGACGCTACGGCCTACTATTACCGGGCACGTGCCAAAGGGTATTTAGGCAAGGATAATTTTTTATCGCCCGATGAGCGCGAGAAGCACTTGCTTGGTGCAATTTTCGATTTAACCAAAGCTATTGCCATCGATCCGTCGCAGCAAACTAAAAGCTATCAGACGCGCGGCATTGCTTACCGCGAGTACGGAATGTTTAAGCTGATACCCAACCAGAAAAGCTACGATAAGGTGCGTGGAATCAACTCGTTAAAAGCCTCGGTTGCCGATTTGGAAAAGGTATTGGCAGAGAACCCCGGTCGGTCGGATATCTCCACGCTGCTGGATGTTTCTAAAGAAAAATTGGCTACAGCCGTTGGCAGGCACTAATTAAAAACGCCCTTTATAAGGTAGTTATTCGGCCCCATCACTTTCACTTTTTGATGCTTTTCTAACAAATAATATTGCCCCGGCGCGTAAGTAAGCTTTTCGGTAGCGGTGTACAGCAGGTTGTGGATATTGTTGAGGATGTAAATAGATGTTACTTTGCCATCGTATTTACGGATAACAATTTCGCGGGTTTTAAGCTCCGGGAACTTTGCTTTATAAACAATGCTGTCGGCATTTTCTTGCACGGCGTAGCTGTCCTTCCAGGCCGGTTTGTTGATGTCTGATGAGGTGAACAAGCCGAATTCCTGCCCCCAATTCATCACTTTTAATCTTTTGGTTTCGGCCTCGCCGTTGTGGCTTACCGTTTTGGTAATGGTAGGGTTCAGCTTGGCCAGCCGGGCCGAATCTGTTTTAAAAAACTCCTTCAGGTCGAAGTATTTCAGCGTGGCGCCCGTTTCCTTTATTTCCGGTTTACAGGCATACCAGCCGCATAAAAGCAGCAGGCCGCCTGTAAAAAGGATATATTTTTGCAATGGTTTATACCAATACATTACCGGTCATTTCTGCGGGGATAGGTACGCCAATCATGCTTAAAATGGTTGGCGCAATATCGCCCAGTTTGCCGTCTTTTACGGCCTTTACATCGCTATCTATAACAATGCAGGGCACCAGGTTGGTGGTGTGTGCGGTGTTTGGCGATCCATCATCGTTTATCATATAATCAGCATTACCATGGTCGGCAATAATGATGAATGAATAGCCATGCGCTAAGCCGGTTTCTACAACCGCTTTTGTACAGGCATCAGCCGTTTCGGCAGCTTTAACTACGGCACTAAACACACCAGTATGGCCTACCATATCGGTATTGGCAAAGTTAAGGCAAACAAAATCGGGCCATTCGGCAATCAGCTCCGGGATGATCGCATCGCGGATGCCTTCGGCACTCATTTCGGGCTGCAAATCGTACGTAGCCACTTTTGGCGAGGGCACTAAAAGGCGTTTCTCGTTTATAAACTCTTTTTCGCGGCCGCCGCTAAAGAAAAAGGTTACGTGCGGGTACTTCTCGGTCTCCGCTATGCGGATCTGGTTTTTGCCGGCATTTTCTAAAACTTCGCCCAATGTTTTGCTTAGGTCGTCTTTACGGAAAACAACCTTTACGTTTTTAAACGTTTCATCGTAAGATGTCATGGTGATGTACTGGATATCCAGTGGTCTCATGCCGTACTCCGGGAATTCGCGCTGCGTAAGCGCCTGTGAAATTTCCCGCCCCCTGTCTGTACGGAAATTAAAGCAGATCACCACATCGCCATCTTTAATAACGGCAACAGGTTGCCCGTCTTCATCTGTTTTTACTATTGGTTTAATAAACTCGTCTGTAACGCCCTGCTCGTACGATTGCTTAATACAGGCCAAAATGTCGTCGGTCTTTTCGCCTTCGCCTTTCACCATTACATCATAAGCCAGTTTTACGCGTTCCCAGCGGTTATCGCGGTCCATGGCGTAATAACGGCCAATGGCAGATGCCAGCCTTACGGGGCTATCGGCAATATGGTGCTCCAGTTCGGTTATGAATTTTAGCCCCGAATTCGGGTCGGTATCGCGGCCATCCAAAAATGCATGTATAAATACTTTTTCCAGTCCAATGGCTTTGGTAGCGTCGCAAAGGCCCTTAAGGTGGTTAATGTGGGCATGTACGCCGCCATCGCTCACCAGGCCAATCAGGTGCAGGTCTTTATCATTATCACGGGCGTAGTTAAATGCCTCCAGCATGGTTTCATTCTGCACAAATTCGTTATCAATAACGGCTTTGTTTATACGGCCCAGTTCCTGGTAAACCACACGGCCGGCACCCAGATTCATGTGCCCTACTTCCGAGTTGCCCATTTGCCCTTCGGGCAGCCCAACGGCAAGCCCCGAGGCTTCCAGTTTAGAATTTGGGTAATTGGCTATCATCGAATCGAAAAAGGGCGTATTAGCGGCCAATATAGCGTTCGATTCATCCTGGCGGCCGTAACCCCAGCCATCGAGTATTATTAATGCAACTTTTTTTCTGTTTTCCACAATGCAAATATAAAAGCAACGTTTAAACATTATAATTTAAAAACTGGTTTATTTTTGTGCAACCTTTTTTTAGTTTAGCGGTCATATCCTATGATGAAACTAAAATACTTGCCTGTACTGGTACTTTTATATTTAGTACCAAATGTTTGTTTAGCCGGCCCGATAGAAAAAATAGCCGAGCTGATAAAGCAGGGGAACGCGCACGAACTCTCTAAATATTTTGCAGCTACTGTAGATATTACCGTTTTAGAAAGTACCAATGTATACTCCAGGGTACAGGCGGAGGTGATCCTCGATAAATTCTTTAAAGAAAATAAACCGCACAGTGTTTCGGTTTTGCACCGCGTAAACTCCAGCGCCACTTATAATTACACCGTACTGTTGCTTGCTACTGATAAGGGCAAATTTCGCGTTGCCTGTACCATGAAGGAAGTAGAGAAGGAAATGGTAGTTATCGAACTTCGCATCGAAACGGAAAAAACCTAATTACTCATCAATTGTTCTTACTTTTGAACTCAAAATTTAAAGGTTTGGACAAAGAACTTATACACCAATTTATAGTAAATGCTTTGAGCGAGGATGTTGGCGATGGCGACCATACATCTTTAGCAACTATTGAAGCCGGTACCCGGGGCAAAGCAAAACTCCTTGTAAAAGATACAGGCATACTGGCGGGCGTAGAACTTGCCAAAGAAATTTTTGAAGTGGTTGACCCCAACCTTACGCTGGAAGTTTTTTTGAACGATGGCGCCGAGGTAAAACCAAAGGATATTGCCTTTATCGTAGAGGGCGATGCGCAAAGCATCCTGAAAGCCGAACGGCTGGTGCTTAACTGCATGCAGCGCATGAGCGGCATAGCCACCAAAACCAACGAAATTGTAGACCTGCTGCAAGGCACCAACACCAAAGTTTTAGATACCCGCAAAACCACCCCGGGGCTACGCTACCTGGAGAAATGGGCCGTGCGCATAGGTGGCGGCGTAAACCACAGGATAGG
>NZ_CAMLOV010000089.1 GCF_946481715.1 uncultured Mucilaginibacter sp.
CATCGGTAATGCTTTCGATAAAATTGTTCAATTGTTCTGCGGTGCGCTTTACCTGTTCTTCATTTTTTATCCGCTCGCTTATATCCTGCCCAACGCCCTGTATCTCGCTCACGTCTCCGCTTTCGTTTATTATGGAGATAAACTCCCATTCGGTTGGGTGCCGTTCACCTGTTTTATCAAGTTTTTCGCGCACAAGCGAAATTATTTTGCCCGGGCTTGCCAGGCAATGCTCAAAGGCCAGCTGGCAGCGCTCCATATCTTCGGGCGCCGTGGTAATGGCAAAGTGGCTGCCCAACAATTCGCGTTCGGTATATCCAAAAACATCGCAGTAACGTTTATTTACAAACGTGAAGCACCCTGTGGTATCCAAACGCACCATAAAGTTGGTTTGCGAATTTATAAGCGATTGCAGGAATTGCTCGCGCCTAATCGGATCTTCTTTAGCACCGCTCTCATTACCCATTGCCGATGGGTTATATTCATTTAATACGCTTAGCAAAACCTGGTGCCCGGTTATGGCATCTGTGTACAAGCTCCGTTTTTCGGTAATATGATGTACGCCGGGCTGGCTGCGCGGCACAATACGGTAGCTTACTTCAACGGGCATATCCTCCGTAAGTTCATTCAGTGCCTCGTGTACCTTGCAGGTATCTTTAGGATGGATCATTGCGTGCCAAAAGTTTATTTCGGTTGGCGCACTATTCTCCGGATAACCAGAAAGCGTGCTTATGCTGGAGCCGATAGTAATATACTGCTGTAGCTGCAAGTTAAATGCTATAATACACTCGCTTATTACAGGCAAAATACTGGTTTGCATAAGGCATAATCCGGTTTATTAAATAAAGTTATAATAAATTAAATATTAAACGTTACTACCACGCTTAAAATGTTTCAATTAACCCACTAATAGTCAATTAATAATAAGGCTTTTAATTTATTATAAATTTATTTACCTTTGCATCCCCGCAGAACAGACTCCGGGGACAATGTTGAATACATAACAATAAAAAATGGCAACTAAGATCAGACTGCAAAGACACGGTAAAAAAGGAAAACCTTTTTACTACATTGTAGTAGCAGACGCCCGCGCACCACGCGACGGCCGTTTCATCGAGCGTGTAGGTTCATACAACCCTAACACCAACCCGGCTACTATCGACATCAATTTCGACAAAACCCTTGAGTGGGTAAACAACGGCGCACAGCCAACAGACACCTGCCGTGCAATACTTTCTTACAAAGGGGTATTATACAAAAAACACTTACAAGGCGGTGTAAAAAAAGGTGCTTTAACCGAAGAGCAGGTAGAAACTAAATTTGCTGAATGGTTGGATCAAAAAGATAGCAAAATCACCGGTAAAAAATCAAACCTTAACGCTGCAAAAGACGAAGCCCGCAAACTGGCTTTAATTGCTGAAGCTAAAAAGAAAGATGATAAAGCCGCTGCTATTGCTGCTAAAAACACGCCACCTGCCGAAGAGGTAGCAGAAGAAGAAGCTCCGGCTGCTGATGCTACTGAAGCAGAAAGCGCTGAATAATTTTTTACAGAGGCAAGAGCACAAGAAGCAAGAGACAAGACAGAAAAATCTTGACTCATGATTCTTTCAATCTTGATTCTAATTAATGGCGAAGCAACCAACAGGTTCTTCGCCATTATTATTTAATAAGGAATTTTAAGATGGATAGAGAAGGTTACTTTAGGATAGGCACCGTGCTAAAAACCAAGGGGTTGAAAGGCGAGATGCAGCTATACATGGACTTTGATGGCGTTGAGAATATAAAGATCACGTCGGTTTTTTTAGATATCGCGGGCAACCTTGTGCCTTTTTTTGTTGAATCGATAAAACACAACCAAAAGAACAGCGCCTACCTGTACCTGGAAGATATCGACACCATCGAAAAAGCCGCCATGCTGGTACGGAAAGATATTTACCTGCCCAATAAAGCGAAACCTAAAAAGCGCAAAGAGGAATTTACGCTTAAAGACCTTAAAGGCTTCATTGCGGTTGACGTATACGAAGGCGAACTGGGCGAGATCATCGATATTCACGAATTCCCCCAGCAGCTGATTGCTGCCGTTAACTATAAAGACAACGAAGTACTGTTCCCGTTAAACGAAAGCATTATACAGGGGATTGACAGGGTGAAGAACATTGTAACCGTTGACCTGCCCGAAGGCTTGCTGGATATTTATATGGAGTAATTACTCCCCGGCAAACACTACCGATTTTGAGGCCATCTTTTTATTAACGCCTGTTATATCGCCCCTGTTCCGCGGGTTACAGCGATACCTGGATACTGTATCGCCTGTTTTGGTAGAAATAAGAGCGATCTCGTAATCAAAATTGTTCGCTTTAGCATATTCAAATTGAGGCTGGTTCCCCTCACTATCCGCCGGTAAAACGCTGCTCAATAGGGTTAAACCTATGTTAGTCCAGGTAGCCGAGCTTTGCGACATAAAACGCTCCCTATCCATACGCACCTTTATTACCAGGTCGGCGCCAAGCATACGGCCAACACTATCGGCAGGCATTGTCCAAGCGGTGCGCAGGTCGGCCATTTTGGCAAGCAGGCGTTTATTAATCGAATCTGCACCCATTAAAGAAACGTTGTATTGCTTATCGCGGCGGAGATGGCTGCTTTTAAAATCCAACAAGGCCTGCTCTACTTCTGCCTGTAACTCCTGGCTTGCTGTTTGTTCCTGCAAATACCAGTCATCCTGCCTTGGCTGCTTACCGCTATAATAAACGTCGGCAGGCAAAACGGCCAGTGTTTTCCCATTGATATCGTTGGCCGAAAGATAGGCTTTGTTTATGTAGATGCCGCTGTAGCACGACGATAGCAGCAGCGTTATAGCGATAAGGGTAGGTAGCCTTGTTTTCATAATTTGCATATGTGAGCAAGACGGAATACAAGGCAAAATATTATCCCGATAGAGAATAAAAATACTTTAATCCGGTAATGGCGCGTGCATTCATTTATAATGTAAGCCTATATGCCCGCGCGGCGAAACTCCACCTGATTTCACGAACAACAGAACTCCTTACGTATAAACCAACGATAAATAAGGCAATATTTTTAACCTATTCATAAAACATAATCAGGTTTGCTTAATTTCGCATTAATGGGAAACACCGCAGAGGAATTTTTAGAGGCATCGGAGCTGAAAGTGTTTGAGATGGATCACCGCCGCATCATCAACCATAATATTGGCAAGTATGATGTTGCTGTCGCGAGGGGGCTGTCACGGATCATCAACCTCGATAATTCTAAAAAGAAAGGGCACGCCATCAAATGGAAAGTGATGGAGAACCTGGACAAGTTTTTGCCCGAGTTTGAGGCTAACTTCCAAAAACGCGGCGGCAAAGTGATTTGGGCAAACGATGCCGATGAAGCCACCCGCGAGATATTGAACATCCTTACCAAAGCAAAGACCAAAACGGTTGTCAAATCCAAATCGATGGTGACCGAAGAAATTCATTTGAACGAATTCTTAGAGGGCAACGGTATCGAATCGGTAGAGAGCGACCTGGGCGAATATATTGTGCAGTTGCTTGGCCAACGCCCCTACCATATTGTTACCCCGGCCATGCACCTTTCTAAAGAAGACATAGCCAAACTTTTCCACGAGCGTTTTGATACACCGGCCGATGCCGCGCCGGAGCAGTTGGTACAAAAAGCGAGAGAATTACTGCGCGAAAAATACCTGCAGGCAGATGTAGGCATCACCGGGGCAAATTTTTTGATAGCCGATACAGGCAGCATTGCCATCAGCGAGAACGAAGGCAATGCAAGGCTCACAACCACCTTCCCAAAAATACAGATCAGCATTGTGGGTATTGAGAAGATCATCCCCTCGATAACCGACCTCGACCTGTTTTGGCCGATGCTGTCGACTCATGGTACGGGGCAAAACCTTACAGTTTACAATACCATTTTGAGCGGCCCGCGCCAACCCGGCGAAACTGATGGCCCCGAAGAAATGTATGTGATATTGCTGGATAACGGCCGCACCAATTTACTGGCGCAGAAAGAACAGCGCCAGGGACTATACTGCATCCGTTGCGGAGCCTGCTTAAACGTTTGCCCGGTTTATAAAAATATTGGTGGGCACACGTACGAAACCGCCTACACTGGCCCAATTGGCTCGGTAATTACGCCGCATATGCGGGGGATGGAAGATTTTAAACACCTTAGCTATGCTTCCAGCTTATGCGGGGCATGTACCACCGTTTGCCCGGTAAAAATTGATATCCACAAAATGCTGCTGCTAAATCGCCGCGACGCTGTGAACGAAGGCTTGATCCCTAAAAAAGAAAAATGGGGTTGGGCCATTTGGAAAAAGGGCATGCTAAAACGCAGCCTCACCGATTTTTTTGGCGGAAAAATGAAAAATACGTTTCTGCGTTTCTTGTTCAAAAACTCCTGGGGGCACTTTAAGGAGATGCCCGAGGTTGCGGAAAAATCGTTTAGCAAGCAATGGGTAGAGCGTAGCCAAACCCCAAAACACGAAGAGGATTAATGCGCAAAATTATATTGAATGTTGCGGTGAGCCTCGACGGGCTTATTGAGGGGCCAAACGGCGAATACGATTGGTGCCTGGACGACCAGGACTACGGCCTCACTGCTTTCTTTAATGATATTGATGCCATATTTATCGGCCGCAAAAGTTACGATATGATCCGTACCCAGCCCGATATGTTCCCCGGTAAAAAGTTATATGTTTTCTCGGATACTTTGGTGCCCGGCAAAAACGAGGACATCGAGGTTATCGGTACTGCAAATTTTGAGCATGCGGTTGAAGGTATTATGAACGAGGCAGGTAAAAGCATCTGGCTGTTTGGAGGCGCAAGTCTGCTTTCAGCATTTTTAGGTAAACGATGGATAACCGAACTACAATTATCCGTGCATCCTATTATTTTAGGCGCAGGGAAACCATTGTTTGAAAGTATTTCAGAAAAGGTAGATCTTCAATTTATCCGCCAACAGGTTTATGATAGCGGCCTTGTACAACTCCACTATGCCTTAAAACCAAAATTTGATATGGAAATGCTGAAACTGCTTTAGCAGTTGGCAGTTGCCAGTTAGCAGTTAGCAGTTAGCAGAATATGCATAGCAGCCACATAAACAGCAAGCTACTTCACTAAAACTCCTTACTGCCTACTGAAAACTGCCCACCGCCAACTGATCAGTGTTTATCACCAAACCCAAACTCTTTATAAGTATTAGGCAGTTCGTCTTGATTGCTAAAGGCGAAGGAATACGTAGCAAACCAGGTCTCAAAATCGGCATCGTTGGTTTTTGATGGTTCGATATGTACGCAGCGGATCATGTAAATACCATCGCGGCTGGGGCTAAAGTAAAGCTGACCGGTGGCATCGGTAGTCAACAATTGCGGGTGTACGTTGCCCGATGCGGTTTTGATATACAACAACACATTGCTATTCTTCAACGGCTTGCCCATAAAATAAACCACAGCCGTAATATCATCGCCATAGCTTTTTTTGTAAGGGTTTTGTTTTAGGATGATCTCTAAATCGTTGCCCAGTACTTTGCTGTAAGCATTGCCACCGCCATTATCAACGTTTACCAGCGTCTTTAAATAGTAGCGGTATTTCTCTACCAGGTTAAGGCGGCTGTCGTCTTTAATTTTTTCGGCCAAATTATCGTAGCCCTGTTTGGTAAGGTAGGCTACAAAATCCTCGTGGGGCAACTCCACTATTTCATCTTTAGTGTTCATTTCAACCATTACCATACCACCGCTGTTAAGCGCATAGCTAAGCACGGGTGCTGCGCTATCTTTGGCAACCTTAAGCAGGTCGGTTAATTTAGAACCTTCGTAAATACTGAATTTGGCGGTCTTTTTTGAATTGTATCGATCCTCGCCCTCTTTGATCATGTTTTCGCCGGTGAGCAGGTGCACTTTTAGCTGGTCGCCTTTGTGCAGGTAAAAGCTTTCGGGCAGCAAAAATGTATCGGGGGCAAAGGCGGTTATGCCAATTATTACGAACAAACAGAAGAAAACAGCGTACAAGTGCTTCATAGTAAAAAGATGGATTATGTAAACATACAAAGTTTTAAAAACTTCTTAGCTTTACAGTAATGATTTTCGACCGCAAAAATATCGATAATGACGGTTTAATAACGTTCTATAAGAAATTATTATTGCCGCGGCTGGTTGAAGAAAAAATGCTGATCCTGCTGAGGCAGGGTAGAATCGGTAAATGGTTCTCGGGCATTGGCCAGGAGGCAATTGCCGTTGGCAGTACCCTGGCCCTGGATGCCGATGAATACATATTGCCTATGCACCGCAACCTGGGTGTGTTTACGGCGCGCAATATTCCTATCTCCCGCTTAATGGCTCAATGGCAAGGGAAATTATCCGGCTTTACACGCGGCCGCGACCGTTCCTTTCACTTCGGTACGCAGGAGTATAAGATCATTGGGATGATATCTCACCTTGGGCCGCAAATGGCATTGGCAGATGGCATTGCACTGGCAGATAAACTGAGCGCGCGTAAAAAAGTCACATTAGTGTATACCGGCGAAGGCGCCACCAGCGAAGGCGATTTCCACGAGGCCGTTAATATTGCTGCCGTTTGGGATTTGCCGGTTATATTTTTGATAGAGAACAATGGTTACGGGCTATCTACGCCCGTAAACGAGCAATACCGCTGCGAATCACTGTCGGATAGGGCCATCGGTTACGGCATTGAAGGGCGCAAGGTTGATGGGAACAATATCCTCGAGGTTTACCATACCATAAACGAATTGGCAAAGAGCATGCGCGAGAGGCCACGCCCTGTGCTGTTAGAATGCATGACATTTAGGATGCGCGGGCACGAGGAAGCATCGGGCACCAAATACGTGCCACAGGAGTTATTTGAGGAATGGCAGAAAAAGGACCCGCTTATTAACTTCGAGAAATACCTGCTGGACGAGCAGGTATTACGCCCGGATTGGGTGCCTTACCTGCGCAATGAGTTTGCCAAACTGATTGATGCCGAAATAGAAAAGGTATTTAGCGAGCCGGATATTATCCCGCATGTACAAACGGAGATAGACAGTATGTACAGGCTGTACACCATGCCAAAGCAACCACCTTACGAGGTATTATCTAACAAGCGCTACATAGATGCTATAAGCGATGGGCTGAGGCAGGGCATGCGCAAATACAACACGCTGGTAATAATGGGTCAGGATATTGCCGAATACGGTGGCGCATTTAAAATTACCCAAGGCTTTTTAGAAGAATTTGGCAAAGAACGCGTTCGTAACACCCCGATATGCGAATCGGGCATTGTAGGTACTGCGATGGGCCTATCCCTTAATGGCTACAAAGCTGTTGTAGAAATGCAGTTTGCCGATTTTGTAACCTGCGGGTTTAACCAAATTATCAACAACCTGGCTAAAACTTATTACCGCTGGGGGCAACCTATTGATGTGGTGATACGGATGCCGGCGGGCGGTGGTACAGGCGCAGGCCCATTCCATTCGCAAACCAACGAGGCATGGTTTACCAAAACACCGGGATTAAAAGTGGTTTACCCTGCGTTCCCCGATGATGCCAAAGGTTTGCTGATGGCCGCGATAGACGACCCAAACCCGGTGATGTTTTTTGAGCATAAGGCATTATACCGTAGCATATCCGGCAATGTGCCCGATGACGATTATTATGTGGAGATAGGCAAGGCCAACATCGTTCGCCCCGGCACAAAGGCAAGCATTATCACTTACGGTATGGGTGTGCACTGGGCCATTGAATATGCCGAAAAACATCCAGAACATTCTATAGAGATACTCGACCTGCGCAGTTTGCAGCCATGGGATAAGGAAGCGGTTATAAAAACGGTAAAGAAGACATCAAAAGTGATGATACTGCACGAAGACACCATGACCAGCGGTTTCGGCGGGGAAATAGCAGCCTATATCGGCGAGCATTGCTTTAAGTACCTTGATGCCCCGGTAATGCGCTGCGCCAGTCTTGATACTGCCATCCCTATGAACAAGGCACTCGAAGACCAATTCCTGGCCAAAGCCCGGCTCGAGGAGTGTATGGATGTATTGTTGAAATTTTAAGTAACTTAGCATATGCTAACGTTAGAAGAAATATATCAACTTGACCCGAACCAACGTTACATCGACGAAGGCGCAGGTTGGGGCGCCGAACAAATGCTTAAAGCAGGCATTCCTATTTTCTATCGTGATGAACAATACCCCGAAACATTAAAAGGCGAATTTTTTGTCAAAGAACACCCCAATGGAGAAAGGTTTATTGTTCGGAAATATTTAGCAGAAAATTTCGAATTGTTAGAGGAAGCCGTAAGGCCTATAAACGCTTTATAATGCCTGAATTAGTTATTGTTGGTGGCCCTAACGGCTCTGGGAAAACAACCTTGACTTCTTTTCTTATCAAACACAAACGAATTAAAACTGCAATTATCAATCCGGATGAGATTGCTTTAAGGCAATTTGGGGATTATCGTTTTCATGTTAAAGCTGCACGCGTTGCTTTAGATGCCAGGCATTCTGCAATTACTCAAAAAAAAGATTTTGCGTTCGAAACAACCTTTTCAGGCAACTCCGAAATAAGGGACATTCTTGCTGCAAAATCTGCCGGATATAAGACAATGCTTTATTACGTAACGCTGGAATCTATAATAGATAACATCATACGAGTAAAAGAGCGGACAGACACCGCCGGCCATGCTGTTCCGAGGGAAGATTTAGTGCGTCGGTATGAGAAAAGCCGCATTAACCTTATAAAAAACATTGCTTTGTTTGACCAGGTGTATCTGTACGACAACTCATGGGCAATGAGGTCCAGGGTTGCCATTTTTGCTTCGGGGAAATTATTATGGCTCAATCCCAAACACAAAAATCATTCATTTTACAAAGAGCTATTGGCCTCCAACAACTCCACCTCCGCCACCGGGCTAAATAAATAAACTCTGCGGCTGCTTACTTCTACGCATTTATAGCGCTTACGCAGTTTTTCTTCTTTACGGAAGATTCGGCCATCTTTTAGTTTGAACAGAGATTTAATGGGCAGCTTTTCTACCGTATGTACCGATTCCTTTGGCGCGTCGTATTGGCGTAGGGAGCGGTATAAAGTTAGGTCCGAGCAACTGGAAGCAGCAGGGTTATTAAGATAGTTGGTAATAGCCGTCTTAATATCCGACGGGAAAACATCCTTCTCAAAGAAGGGCTGCATCATTTTTTTAAAGTTGGCCTTCCATTCGCTGCCATGTGGTTTTGCTTTGTGTTTATGCTCGTTCCAGGTATGCAGGTGCGCAAATTCGTGCACGGTAGTTACCAGGAATGCATAAGGGTTCAAATCAAAATTAACGGAGATGCGGTGGCCTTTGCCATCGTGGGGCGCGCGGTAATCGCCGAATTTAGTGCCGCGGTTGCGCGAAATTTTGAATTCGCATTTAAAGTAATCTATCCAGCGGCCAATTAAGGGTGCCGCATCCGGCGGAAGATACTTCTCTAAAATTTTTACTTTATCCAATTGTTACCTCTGTATCAAAGATAAGGTTTTCAATTTGCCGTCAATAATCCTCCGGCGCATATAATGTTGGCGGATTGTCAAAACCATCCCAATAAACCCATAACCGGCCGCAGTTGTCACATTTTAGGAACGAACGCATTTGCATGTAAAGTTCTTCGCTATCAATTCGCCCATGAAGCTTATCGTATTTTGTATCGGAGATAAATATCCATTCAAGTGGATTTGGAATGTCCCCGCTGATCCTTATAACGCTTTCGCATTTACATAAAAACTTGCCCATTTACGCCTTGTATATACGAATGTAAAAAACAAAGCGCATTACTTCAATAAATGGTAAACCAAAAATGCGGCCCCATAAGCCAACAGAGTCATATAAGCAAACTGCGCGGCGGGCCAGCGCCAGTCTTTGGTTTCGCGGTAAACTACGGCTACGGTGCTGGCGCACTGCATAGCAAAAGCATAAAACATCATTAGCGAAAATGCTACCGCCAGGGTAAATACAGGGCTGCCATCCGGGTTCCTGGCGTTGCGCATTTTTTGTTGAACCGATTCTATCTTATCGGCATCACCGTCTACACTGTAAATAGTTGCCATGGTGCCTACAAATACTTCCCTCGCGGCAAAAGACGTTATCAAAGCAATACCTATTTTCCAATCAAACCCAATAGGTTTTATAACCGGCTCTATTACGTGGCCTAAAACGCCGGCATAAGAGTTCTCCAGCTTTTCGGTAGCAATAACCCGGGCAAGGCTATCGGGTTTCATACTTTGGGCGTATTGCGGTTGGCTATATTTGGCATCGATGTTTTTAAACCTGTCGCCCGGGCCGTAGGAGGACAGCACCCAAAGTATAATGGATACGGCAATAATTACCTTCCCGGCTTCCAGTACAAAGGTTTTAGCCCTATCGTACATCGAGAATAAAACATTGTTCCACCTTGGCATACGGTAAACCGGCAGCTCCATTATAAAGTAGCCCCGCTCGCGCGATTTTAAAATAAATTTCATCACCCATGCCACAATAACCGCCGATAAAAGGCTAAGGATATACATGCCTGTAAGTGCAAGCCCCTGTAAATTAAATATCCACCAAACGTTGCGGTTAGGGACTACCAGGGCTATCAGCAAAGTATAAACAGGCAATCGTGCGGAACATGCCACCAGCGGCGTAACCATTATGGTGATCATCCTGTCCTTCCAGTTCTCAATGGTGCGGGTACTCATAATAGAGGGTACGGCACAGGCAAAACCGCCGATAAGTGGTACAACCGATTTTCCGTTCAATCCTACCTTGCGCATGATCTTATCCATCATAAAGGTAACCCGCGACATATACCCGGTATCTTCCAGTATGGAGATAAATGCAAACAATATGGCTATCTGCGGGATGAAAACCAGCACGCCGCTTAGGCCGGCAACAACGCCGTCTACAAGCAGGTCGGTTAATGGGCCGGCAGGCAAAATATCACGAAGCCCGCCTTGTATCAGTACAAAAAGGTTTTCGATGAGCGACATAGGGTACTCCGACCAGGCAAATATCGACTGGAACATAAACAACAGTATCCCCATGAAGATAATAAAGCCAAAAACGCGGTGCGTAAGTACCTTGTCTATTTTATTGCTGTGGCTCTCATCATGCGCCGTTACGGGCGTTTTAACCGTATCGTATAAAACATCGTTGATGTAATTGTAGCGGGCTATTGTCTCCGTGGCCTGCGCTTTTTGTGAATGGAAAGAATGTTCCTTTTCCAGTTCCTCTATCCGCTCGCTTTCGGCAGGCGTTAAAAACTTTAAGGTTTCGTGCTGATGGGCTAATTGGAGCGCAAAGTATGGATTATCGGTATTGATCTCGCTGCAAATACTTGCTATCAGCCCCGGTGCGATGGTTGTTACATCAATACTGTCTTCCTGTAAAGCAAATTTATTGGCGAAAGATATGGCCGTTTTTAACTCGTTTATCCCCTCCAGCTTTCTCGCCGAGATGGGCACCACCGGTACCCCCAGTTTTTTAGCCAGCAGATTTATATCGATAGCAACGCCGCCCTTTTTGGCCAGGTCTATCATGTTAAGGGCAATAACAACAGGAATTTTCAGGTCGGCAACCTGGGTGTATAGCAGCAGGTTCCTTTTGAGGTTGGTAGCATCAAGTATAACTACTACCAGGTCTGGCGTAAGTACGGTATCCTTTTCTGCCAATACCGAGAATACGATGGATTCATCACGGCTTTTGGGGTAGAGGCTGTAAGTTCCGGGAAGGTCTATGATCTCGGCGCTACGGCCATCGGGTAATTGAGAATAGCCAACTTTCTTGTCGACAGTAACACCCGGAAAGTTTCCTATTTTTTGGTTTAAGCCTGTTAATGCGTTGAAAAGGGTTGATTTACCGGTATTTGGGTTACCTACAAGTGCTACTCTTATATCAGCTTTCAATGGCTACAATGTACTATTGCAAAATAATGGTTGATGCCTCAAACTTACGCAGGCTAAGCTGATAGCCTGATACGTGTATCGCTATCGGATCGCCGAGGGGTGCAATGCGCGATACCCGTACTTCTTCGCCGGGCAGGCAACCCATTTCCATCAACTTAACAGACATCTCCAGATCGGTAAATTCTTTTACTATCCCGGTTTCTCCTATTTCAAGCTGTGAAAGTGTCATTTGCATTTATTTGTATGCAAATGTATGGTTATTTATACTAAATCCAAATAAGATTAGTGGGAATTTTTAAGAAATTGCTTACACATTGTAAACTTTGGGTTCGGTTTTCTTCATCCCAAAATGCGGGCAGTTACAGTCCTTTTTAAAAATGCCGCATGAGGATGCCACGGCAGCCACAACAAGGGCGATGAACAACATTTTAATTGTTTTCATAATTAATAGCGTTAGCTGTTACCAAAACACTAAATATACCCATGCAAGCACCAACCGTATCAGCAAATAGGTCGGCCGGCTCGCCACTGCGCCAGGTAAAAACATACATCTGCAACACTTCTATCAGCGCACCATAGCTTATCAGTACAATGGTATTTATTACAGCTATTTCAATGCGCAGTCCGCGGGTTTTATATTTACGTATACTGCCATAACAATAAAACACCGCAAGCACAAAAAACAAACCACAATGCGTTATTTTATCAAACCCGGGGAAAAACAATGGCGCCGAAGCAATATTCCCCATAGGCAGGCTGCATATCGCCAAAATAAATAAGGCCCACAAGATAGCGGGCCAATAATGCTTTAAGCGTTTATTCATTAGGCGCCTATAACGCTTTTGTAATCGTCGGCAGACAATAAAGTTTCCGCATCAGCAGCATCCGTAAGGCTGATCTTTACCATCCAGCCATCGCCATAAGGGTCTGTATTTACCAACTCGGGCTGGCTATCCAGTAACGGGTTTATCTCTAAAACCTTCCCATCAAGCGGCATAAACAAGTCTGATACTGTTTTTACGGCTTCAACCGTACCAAAAACTTCTTCTTTGGCAACATCCTGCCCTACGGTATTAATATCAACGTAAACAATATCGCCCAGTTCGCCCTGTGCAAATTCGGTAATACCAATGGTAGCTGTGTCACCATCAACGCGAATCCACTCGTGGTCTTTTGTATATTTTAGTTCGGCAGGAAAATTCATGTCTGTTTAATTTTATGTGTTCAAAAATAATAAAACTTTAAGGGATAACAATAACATAGGCAATTTTAAAGCCGCACAATAACATTCAATTAAAACCAATCAGCAGAAAATATGTTAACTATAAAAACAAAAAATAACCTACAAAATGAAAAAGATTAGTTTAGTGGCAATGATAGCGCTTGCAGCGTTATCATTCCAGGCATGTAACAACGCCGCAAAAGACAGCAAAGACACCGCCGACAGCGTGAACGCCGTTAAAGACAGCACTACCGATGGCAGCACAGGCATAGCCGTTGATGAAATGGATGCAAAATTTGCAACCGATGTAGCCAGTGCCGGCCTGGCCGAAGTTGCGGCAGGCAAATTGGCTGCAGAAAAAGCAACCGACCCGCAAGTAAAAGAATTTGGCAGCATGATGGTGATGGACCACACTAAAGCCAACGAAGAATTGATGGCGATTGCCAAAACAAAAAATATTACCCTGCCTACCGCACCAGACGAAGAGCACCAGAAAAAAGCTGCCGAATTAGAAAAAAAATCGGGCAAAGAGTTTGATAAGGAATATGTGGATGCGATGGTTGATGGCCACAAAAAAGTAGCCTCTATGCTGGAGGATGCTTCTAAAAATTGCAAGGACACCGAACTGATGGCCTTCGCTACCAAAACACTGCCGGTTGTAAAAGCACACCTTGCTAAAATTGAAGCCATACAAAAAAGCCTGAAATAAGCTTTGCTTTATATTATTTTGAAGGGAGGGGCGTTTGCCTCTCCTTTTTTTGTGCCCGCCGGTTGCGTAAAGCGGCTTAAATGAATAATTTAGGCAGATAAAACCGCCGACCTCATGAAAAAACATTTACTGATCCTTTTTCTGCTTTTACTCGCTGCCCCAATTTTAAAAGCCCAAAACATCCAAACTAAAACACAAGGCTTTACCAAATACGGCGGCTACTTTAATTTTTACTGGGACGAGAAAGCCGGAAAAGTTTATTTGGAGATAGATAAATTAAACCAGGAGTTTTTATATGTAAACTCCCTCCCCGCCGGCGTTGGCTCTAACGACCTGGGATTAGACCGCGGGCAAATTGGCGATACCCGTATTGTAAAATTCATCAAAATTGGCCCAAAAGTGCTGCTAATACAGCCCAACTACAATTTTAGGGCAGTAAGCAATAATGCAGACGAGCGTAAATCTGTAGAGGAGGCCTTTGCACAATCGGCTATCTGGGGTACCACTGTAGTAGCCGATGATGGCAATAAAGTACTGGTAGACCTTACGCCACTTTTGCTGCGAGACAACCACCACCTTGCCGATAGGCTTGGCGATAACGGGCAGGGCAATTTCAGTGCAGATGAAAGCCGTTCTGCAGTGTACCTCCCCAACACCAAAAGCTTCCCCGATAATACAGAGTTTGAAGCCATTATTACCCTGGCAGGAAAAGCCAGCGGCGCTGAGATCGGTTCGGTAACGCCGGATGCTAATGCGATAACCGTACGCATGCATCAATCTTTTATAAAACTGCCCGACGATAATTATAAACCCCGCAAGTTTGATACCCGGTCGGGTTACTTTGGCATCGAGTATATGGATTTTGCCACGCCAATTGGCGACCCTATTGTAAAACGGCTGCTGAGCAGGCACCGCCTGGAGAAAAAAGATCCCTCGGCAGTACTGAGCGAGCCTGTAAAACCCATTGTATACTATGTAGACCGTGGCGCACCCGAGCCCGTACGCAGCGCGTTAATGGAAGGCGCAAGTTGGTGGAACCAGGCATTTGAAGCCGCTGGCTATAAGAATGCCTTCATTGTGAAGCTTCTCCCCGAGGATGCCGACCCCATGGATATCCGTTATAACATTATCCAATGGATCCACCGCTCCACACGGGGTTGGTCGTACGGGGCATCCATAAACGACCCGCGCACGGGTGAAATTATCAAGGGGCAGGTGTCCTTAGGTTCGCTGCGCGACAGGCAGGACTTTTTAATTGCCGAAGGCTTGCTGCAACCTTATGAAGACGGCAAACCCGTAAGCGATAAAATGCTGCAGCTGGCTTTGGCAAGGCTACGCCAGTTAGCAGCACACGAAGTTGGGCACACGCTTGGCTTGCAACATAATTTTACCGCCAGTGTAAACGATAGGGCATCGGTAATGGATTACCCGCCACCCGTAGTTAGCCTTAATGCCGATGGCACGATAGACGTTAGCAAAGCCTACAAAACCGAAATTGGCGGTTACGATAAACGCGCGATATTGTACGGCTACCAGGATTTTGCAAAAGGCACTAACGAGGATGATGCGCTGAAAGCCATTATTACCGAAACCATTAAACAAGGATACCTGTACATTTCCGACGAAGATGCACGCCCTGCCGGCAGCGCGCACCCGCAGGCCCACCTTTGGGATAGTGGCAATAATGCTGCCGACGAGTTGAACAGGCTGATGGCATTGCGCAAGCAAGTAATCAACAATTTTTCGGCTAAAGCTATAAGGCAGGATGCCCCAATGGCTACATTGGAAGAAGTTTTGGTGCCGATGTACCTTATCCACCGCTATCAAACCGAAGCTGCATCAAAAATGCTGGGTGGCTTGTATTATAGCTTCGCCCTAAAAAATGACGGGCAAACCATCACTAAATTTGTACCGCCTGCCGAACAATGGAAAGCTTTTGATGCCTTAATGGGCACGCTAAAACCGGATGCGCTGGCACTGCCCGAAAAACTGATTGCCATGGTACCGCCGCGCCCCACAGGCTATCCGCGTACCAGAGAAACCTTTAAATCGCGCACCGGGGTAACGTTCGACCCAATGGCCGCGGCAGAATCTGCTGCGGGTACCACGCTTTCTTTTATGTTAAACCCCGAACGGGCAGCAAGGTTGATAGAATACCAATCGCGCGATAATACCCAACCCGGTTTATTACCTGTATTGAACAAATTAGTTGCCCAAACCTGGAAAGCACCGCAACCCCTCGGCTACAAAGGCGAGTTGCAACGGCTGGTGAATAATTTAACGCTGAAACAGATATTGCAGTTAGCCGCCAATACCAATGGCGCCGAAAACGTGCGTAGTATTGCCTTGCTGCAAATCGACGAAATGAAAAAATGGATGCAAATCGCTATGCAGACAGCAACAGATAGCCGTAAAGCAAATCTGCTGTTCGGTTTATCGCAAATCAGCCAGTTTGAGAAAACACCGGATAAATTCCAACCTGCAAAACCATTGGCCATGCCCGATGGTTCGCCAATTGGTGCGGATGAGGATATGGCTTATTAATAATTAAACAAAAGCCGCTATCTTGCGGCGTTTAAATAAAAAACATGGCAGCACCAATTGTAACAGGGTTAATGGCCTACGGCATGTCGGGCAGGATATTTCATGCTCCCTTCATCCATACTAATCCCGGCTTTACGTTAAAGGGGATTGTTGAACGAAGCCAAAAAAAGGCATCTTCAGTTTATCCGGATATCATCAGCTACAACAGTATTGATGAACTGCTAAACGACGAAGAGGTTGAGCTCATCATTGTAAACACACCCAGCAACCTGCACCTGGAGCATGCCATAAAAGCCCTGCGTGCCGGCAAGCACGTACTGGTAGAAAAACCCGCTGCAGCTACAGCGGCACAGGTAAAGGAGTTATTTGATGTTGGCCGCGAAACCGGCAAGCATGTAATGATCTACCAAAACCGCCGGTACGATAGTGGATTTATATCGACTAAAAAGATGATAGAAAGCGGCCGTTTGGGTACCTTGCAGGAGGTGATCTTTCGTTTAGACCGTTATAAAATGCAGATAAATGCAAAAGCATTTAAAGAAACCAAAGAAACTCCGGCCAACGGCCTGGTGTATGACCTTGGCGCACATTTGGTTGATAATGCTATCGCTTTATTTGGCCGGCCCTTGTCGTTCCATAAAACTACCGGCATTTATCGCGAAGGTTCGGAAGTGCCTGATTATTTCCATTTCCATTTAACT
Organism: uncultured Mucilaginibacter sp.; assembly: GCF_946481715.1. The sequence continues at coordinate 17,121 of NZ_CAMLOV010000089.1, forward strand.
TTCCCTAACCAGTTAAATGTATTTTTAACTTCGGGCCTGCTTATAGCCCAGGAGCAGCCCGGCTTTATTGTGAACGGTACCTTAGGCAGTTTTGTAAAGGCCCGTACCGACGTTCAGGAGGCCCAATTGGATAAAGGCATGATGCCAACCGATACTGGTTATGGCATAGAACCCGAAGGCAGCGAAGGAACGTTCACCACCGTTGACGTGGATAATGTAAAGAGCACCGGGAAGATTCCCTCAGATAAAGGCGACTATATGCAAATATTTGATGCGGTGCATCATACAATACGCAATAATGCGTTATTCCCTGTAACAGAAGAACATATTGCCTGGCAGTTAGAAATGCTGGAAGCTTAATAATTTAACCCCCTGTTTCGCTTAACTTAAAAATGAAGAAATTACTATTCGCCATTACCCTGCTCATCGCCGCAGGATGCTCAAAAGCCCAGCCCCCGGTAATTGCGCCTTACAAAATGCTAAAACTGGATAACACCTGGACCACCCCTGCCGACCTGAAAAAGGATAAGCCTGTAATGCTCATTTATTTCGCGCCGGATTGCAGCCATTGCCAAAAGCTTATTTATGATATGAAGCCGGTGATGAAAAGCTTTAAGGATATCCAGGTGGTGATGATCACCTTTACCGATATCCGGATGGTGAAGACCTTTAATGAAGATTTTGGATTGTCGGCTTACAAGAACTTTACGCTGGGTACCGAAGGGTATACCTATACGGTACAAAAATATTACCAGATGAAAACCACGCCTTATATTGCCATCTACGGTAAAGACGGGCATTTGGTGCAGGCATTTGAAAAAGTGCCACCTATTCCTGAGTTGGTTGCAGCGGTGAAGAAGGCGTAAGCCCTATAATTTCCGCTGTCATTCCGACGGACGCGCAGCGACGAGAAACTATCTATTGAACGCAGTGAAAAATCTTGTTAGATATGCAAAGCCACTATGCAAATCCGCTCAGCATATCCAACAAGATATCTCCCTCGTACCTCGGTTCGATATGACAACGTGGTTAATAAACAAAAATCCCCGGCTGCAATGCACCCGGGGATTTTTGTTTAATTAATATTCTCCTAAAATTATTCCCCGCCGGCATGGTCATGCACGCCTTCTTCGCGGAATAGTTTAGCGCTGTAGTAATCGTTATTCATCCGGCCGATGTTCATCAGGGTGATCTCTTTAGGGCATTCTGCTTCGCAGGCGCCGGTATTGGTACAGTTACCAAAGCCTTCTTCGTCCATTTGGGCAACCATGGCTTGTACACGGCTGTAACGCTCGGGCTGGCCTTGCGGCAATAAACCCAACTGGGTAATTTTTGCAGATACAAACAACATGGCCGATGCATTTTTACATGCTGCAACGCAAGCGCCGCAACCAATACAGGTAGCAGAGTTGAAAGCCTCATCAGCAACCACTTTAGGGATCAGTATTGCGTTAGCATCCTGCGCACCACCGGTATTAACCGAGATGAAGCCACCGGCTTGTTGAATCCTGTCGAACGCCGAACGGTCTGTACCCAAATCCTTAATTACCGGGAAAGCCGCCGAGCGCCATGGCTCGATAGTGATGGTTTCGCCATCTTTAAACGTACGCATGTGCAGCTGGCAGGTAGTAATTGCCTTTTTTGGCCCATGCGGATGGCCGTTAATATATAAAGAGCACGACCCGCAGATCCCTTCACGGCAATCGTGGTCGAAATAAATAGGCTCTTCGTTCTTTTTGGTAAGGCTTTCGTTCACCACATCCAGCATTTCCAGGAACGACATATCCTCAGAAATACCTTCTGCCTTATAGGTAACAAATTTACCTGCCGTTTGTGAATTTTTTTGGCGCCATACTTTCAGCGTCAGATTCATGTTTCCGCTCATTTCTTTTAGATTTGAGATGTGAGATATGAGATATGAGATTAGGACTTTTGCAGTCTCGTCACATATCTAAAATCTTACGTCTATTTACTTAGCTTTTGTTGAAATGAGTAATTCATCTTCTGCAGTTCATCAATCTGCTTTAATAAATCACCCAGAATATCCTCATTTAATAAACTCAATTTGTTTGAGATAATCAGTTGCGTTTGCACCTCGTACGAAGATCCGTTTGCTATGCCCAAAAAATGGCAAAACTCTTTATTTGAGTTTCGCCCTGCACCTTCCGAAATATTCGAAGGGATAGAAACAGCTGCACGGCGTAACTGGCTCGTCAAGCCGAAACGCTCGTCTGAAGGGTAAGTTGATGTTACTTTATATACATCTACGGCAAGGTCTATTGCCTTGTTCCATATCTTTAATTCCTTCAGATTGTGCATCTCATTGGATTTGAGATATGAGATATGAGATGTGAGATTAAATAAAACCAGTTTCGGTCTCAAATCTCATATCTCAAATCTCACATCTTATTTATAGCTTCGTTGTGATAACTTAACGTTCTCAAAGATTAACTCTTCTTTGTGCAATTCTTCCTCCTGGTCCTCGCCTTTAAACTCCCATGCCGATACGAATGCGAAGTTATCGTCATCCCTCAGCGCTTCGCCTTCCGGTGTTTGCGATTCTAAACGGAAGTGGCCACCGCATGATTCGCGGCGCGCTAAAGCGTCGGTTACCATCAGTTCGCCCAGTTCTATAAAGTCGGCTACGCGGCCGGCTCTTTCCAGCGCGGCGTTCACCTCATCGTTTTCGCCTGTTACTATCGCATTCTTCCAGAAATCGGCTTTCAAAGCTTTTATCAAAGCCTTTGCATGTGTCAACCCTTCTTCGGTACGTGCCATGCCGCAATATTCCCACATAATGTGGCCAAGTTCGCGGTGGTATTCCACCACTGTTTTGTTGCCTTTTAGCGCAAGCAGTTTGTTGTTGTAGGCAATAACTTCCTGTTTGGTTTTTTCGAAAGCCGGGTGGTTTTTATCAACCGGTTTTGGGCCGATGGTAGCAAGGTAATCGCCCAGGGTGTATGGGATAACAAAGTAACCATCAGATAAACCCTGCATCAGTGCAGATGCACCCAGGCGGTTTGCACCGTGGTCGCTAAAGTTACACTCGCCCATGGCATAAAGGCCCGGTACGTTGGTGCTTAAGTTATAATCAACCCAAAGCCCGCCCATGGTATAGTGTACCGCCGGGTAAATGCGCATAGGTTGTTTGTACGGGTTCTCGTCGGTAATTTGATAGTACATATCAAACAGGTTACCATATTTCGCACGTACGGTATCTTCGCCAAGGCGTTGTATAGCTTCCGCAAAATCAAGATAAACGGCTAAGCCGGTAGTACCAACACCACGGCCCTCGTCGCTCATTTCTTTGGCGTTACGCGATGCCACATCGCGCGGCACCAGGTTACCGAATGACGGGTATTTACGTTCTAAGAAGTAATCCCTGTCTTCTTCTTTAACCTGTGCGGCAGTAATTTCTTTTGTTTGAAGTTTTTTAGCAACCTCTACCGTTTTTGGTGCCCAAACGCGCCCATCGTTACGTAACGACTCCGACATCAGCGTAAGCTTGCTCTGGTGGTCGCCGGTAACCGGGATACAGGTTGGGTGTATTTGCGTATAGCAAGGGTTGGCAAAGAATGCACCACGTTTGTGTGCGCGCCATGCTGCCGTTACATTGCTGCCAATGGCATTGGTAGATAGGTAGAATACGTTACCGTAACCGCCTGTTGCCAACAACACCGCGTGGCCTGCATGCGTTTCAATCTCGCCTGTTTTTAGGTTACGGGTAACAATACCCTTTGCCTGGCCGTCAACCAAAACAACATCCAGCATTTCGGTACGGGTGTACATTTTCACCTTCCCTAAATGGATCTGGCGGTTTAGGGCCGAGTAAGCGCCTAATAACAATTGCTGCCCTGTTTGGCCACGTGCGTAAAACGTACGCGATACCTGCGAACCACCAAAAGAACGGTTATCCAGCAAGCCGCCGTATTCGCGGGCAAAGGGTACGCCCTGTGCCACGCACTGGTCTATAATATTTACCGATACCTCTGCCAGGCGGTACACGTTGCCTTCGCGGGCACGGTAGTCTCCGCCTTTAATGGTATCGTAAAACAAACGGTAAACGCTGTCGCCGTCGTTTTGGTAATTTTTTGCTGCATTTATACCGCCTTGTGCTGCAATAGAGTGCGCACGGCGCGGGCTATCCTGGAAACAAAACGACTTAACG
>NZ_CAMLOV010000090.1 GCF_946481715.1 uncultured Mucilaginibacter sp.
TTAAAGTAGATGTATTTGCCATCCGGAGTGTATTCGGGGCCATCATCCAGCCCTTTGGTAGTGGTAAACCTTTCTTCGGGGCCACCGCCCGATGGGATGCGGTAAACATCGTACTCGCCACCGCGCTCGCCGCAAAACACCAGGTACTTACCATCCGGCGACCAGCCGTGCATGTAACTTGCGCCAACGCCTTTTTTGGTAACCGCCTTTGCTTCGCCGCCGCCCACAGGCACGGTGTAGCCGATGGATGGGCCGCCGTCGCCACTGCTAATCGTCAGCATCTTGCCATCGAAAGAGATAACGTGGTCGTTGTTATTATTTTTTGCCGGGTTTGTATTGATAGCCTTCGGGGTGCTGGTAGCGAGGTTGAAATTATAAAGCGTACCATCGCTGTTGTAAATTAACGATTTGCCATTCTTCATCCAGTTTGGCGCCTGTAACGATTTTGGCGACTGGTAAACAATACGGCTATTTTGGCTCTCCATATCCAGCAGTTCGATAGCACTGCCTAAGTATTTTTTGTAGGGAACCAGGCTTGCAGGGGCTGGGGTAATGATACGCACATTACTGTATTGCACTTTCTCCACCTTATCGGCATTGTGAGAGCAGGCGTAAATACCTACATACACTTCGTCGCCAAAATCAAGGTCGATCTTTTTCTCGGGGCCAAAGGTATCGCCTTTGCGTGCTACGGATATATAATAGGTATTGCCCTTTCTTTCCAATTGTACCACATCGGCCGAGATAACATCTGTACGGTCCTCGGCGGTTTGGCCACCGGTTACTTTCCGGTATTGCATAGATGTTACACCCATGCCATGTACCATTACATTTACATGTGCCGAATTAACATCCAGGGTTTTGCGCACCATTAAGCCATATTTACGGTTTGGTTCGTCGCCGGCCAGGAAAGCGCCATTTGTACGCAGGATAAAATCGCCTTTCATCTTCTTCCACACAAAGTGGAAGTCGTCGTGGTCGTACCATATATCTGCACCCGAGCCGGTAACTTCGTACTGCTGGGTTTTAGCATCGTAGCTAACGGTGCCTTTGTGCTTAATAACGCCGATATCGGTGTGCCCGTCAAATATCCCTAAAGGGTTAGATTGTGCGTGCGCGGCGCAACAATACAGCACAGCAATAAATGCAGCTGCTACAGAACAGGTTAATTTTTTCGGCATTTAATTTTCGGTTGAATATTGGTTTACTAAGTTATATATTCATTTGTGAAAAATACATCAAAAAAATTCCTTTTAAATAAAAAAGGGGCGTTTAAGCGCCCCTGTGTGTACCTTTTATGTTACGTTGTTAAAATAATACCATGATTGGTTAAATGTGCCGCCTCTCCCCTACTTGCCGCCATTACCGGTAGCAATACTAACCTTGCTGAATACTGCTTTCTCTACCACATCCGCGTTATGCGAGCATACAAACAGGCCTACATAAACATCGTCGCCTAAATCCAGCTCTACTTTTTCTTCGGGGCCAAACGCCTCACCGTTTTTAGTTACCCACATGGTATAGGTATTGCCCTTCCGCTGCAGTTGTACAATGCCGGCAAACGTTGTGCCCGATTTTTGCTCTTCGGTAACGTCCTCGGTAGCTTTGCGGTATTGTAGCGAGGTAAGCCCATCGCCATGCACTACAGCATTTACGTGGGCCGAATTGCCGTCTAATGATTTACGCACCATCCATCCCCATTTGCGGTGGGGGTCGGTACCCTTGCCAATAAATTCGGCATTGGTACGCAGGACGAAATCGCCGGTCATCTTCTTCCACACAAAATGGAACTCATCCGTATTGGCCCAGATATTGGTACCGGCACCGCTGATGGTATATTGTTTGCTTTGGGCATCGTATTTAACGTCGCCTTTGTTTTTAACAGGCCCTACATCGCCATGCCCGTCAAATATGCCTACTGCTTGTGTTTGTGCATAACCATTACCGGCAAACAGCACAGCTGCCAGCACGACGGTATAAAAACGCGTGAATTTCTTGTACATTAGCTTAAAAGGTTGAGAATAATTGGTTGTACTAAGTTATATATTCCTTTGTAAAAACGGCATGGTAAAAATGCATTTTATTATAATTTAGCCAATCGTTACCTCCATAGTTTTAAACTTTTGCCTAATAAAAAAGGGGCGCTTTCGCACCCCTTTAATGTATTTGCCTTGCGGCATTAATATTTATTACACTACTTCTGTAGCGAAGATCTGTTTGCCGGTTTTGGGGCAATACACAGGTGCTGCTTTTAATGCCGGGCGTACATATTCCTTTAAAAATTGCTCTTTAGAATCTTTGTACTGGCTTACCGCGCCTATCATGCTCATAAATTTGATGTAGTAAAAAGCAGTATCAACCTGGTGGGGCTTAAAGCCCGAGCGTGCGCTTTTTGGGAACAGGTGGTGGTTGTTGTGCCACTCGCCTGCTACAAAACCTGGCCAAAGCTGGTTCACCGACATATCCTTACGGTTATGGTCTACCCCGTCGCGCCGTTTGTCTTCGCCTTTGCCATGGCCTTCATAATTAAAGGTACGTACGCCAACGGCCCAAAAGCCAGCCGCGCCAAATATGGCACAACCTAAAGCAACGCCGCCTATCAGGTAAAACACCGTGAACCAAAATGCCCAGTTGGCAATAACGCCCACTACAGCATGGAACGGGTTAGCAACCGAGCCCCACTTTTGGTATTGCGCGTAAGTATTTACCGATACGCCTGTATGTTTCATTAAAGTAACGCAGCGTGCGTACTCTTTCTCGTTCATGTTACGGTTAATGGGCTGGTGGTTTGCATCTGCCAAAAAGCAGTACAGGAAACCGCCCTGCGCGTTGTATGGGTCGCCCGGTTGGTCGGACAAGGCGTGGTGCACGTGGTGCGATATAGCGTAGATCTCTTCGGGAATAATTTTTAAAGTGAGGTTTTGGGTAAAAAAGCGCCAAAAGTTGTTTTTAAACTTATACGCTCCATGGGTGCAATACCGGTGGTACCAAATGGTGCCGTGGGTGCCCATTACCACCATACTGTAAACAGCAGCTATGATAAGCCCTTGTATAGAAAAGTATTTGAATATGAAGAACATCAGGAACACCGAAAGTGTCAGCACCATCATCCAGCTCATAAAAGAGAGCCAGTTTTTTTTGGTTTTGAAGATATTTAATCGGGAAAAGAATTCTTTGAATATCTGGCTTGGAGTTGGTTTCGAAAGGTTGCCATTTTCGTCTTTCCAGCCATAGGAAGGTTGTTCTAATACATCATGTATGAATGCCATTAGGATCGGGAGGTTAGTTTATCAATTAGTTTTAGTATTGGGGACGGATTAAAGATAGGCAATATTTTCGGGATTTACCATAAAAAAGGATATTAAAATTGATAAATAATTAAATTCATAGTTAAATAGCCTTCTCATTGCAACATTTGTATGACATTGGCATTACAATTAAACTTACCGATGCTTTAGCCGTCATTAGCAGAGTTATTCCACTGCCATGAAAAAAATCTCCTCTCTGTTATTGTTCACTTTTATGCTTTTCACAAAAGCCTTTGCCCAGCAGCCGCCACGTGCGGTGAGCGGTACATTAATAGATAGCGTGGGCGCGGTGCCGGGCCTAACGGTAAAACTCACCTCTGAGAAAGATAGCATGGTTGTAGCCAGCGATGCCAAAGGAGGCTTTAGTTTTAGCGCCGTTTTCTCCAAAAATTTTAAGATCACCGTAACCGGGCTCGGCTATCAGCCCATCAGCCGTAAATACGTAATGGATGATGGCAAAACCGCCATCCGGCTGGACCCTATCCGGCTAACCGTGCAAACCAATATGCTTGGGCAGGTAAACATTACGGCCATTAACCCCATTACAATTAAGGAAGACACGATAGAATATAAAGCGGCGGCCTACCCGGTACGTGCAGGCTCTACCGTTGATGAGGTGATCAAAAAACTGCCCGGTGTGTCGGTAGATAAGGATGGCAATGTTACCGCGCAAGGTAAACAGGTAACCAAAGTGCGCGTAAACGGCAAAAACTATTTCAGCGGCGATGTGCAAACGGCCACGCAAAACCTGCCTGCCGATATTGTGGAGAACATTCAGATAATAGACGATTATGGCGACCAGGCCAACCTTACCGGCATAAAAACCGGCGACCCGGAGAAAATCCTCAACATCACCATACAAAAAGGCAAACGTACAGGCAAATTTGGGCAGGGAACAGCTGGTGTTGGTAACGACGACAGGTACCTGGTACGCCTATCTGCCAATGCATTTAAAGAGGATGAGCAGCTTTCGCTGATTGGTACAATTAATAATACCAATGCCAATTCGTTCAACCTGGGTACAGGCGGCGGAGGCGGTGGCAGGGCCGGGCGTGGTGGTGGCGCGGGCGTAAGCGGCGGCGTAAGTACTGCCAATGGCATTACTACCAACCGGTCGCTTGGTTTTAACTACCGTAACGAGTGGGGCAAAAAAATAAGCGCGTATGGCAGTTATAGCTTTGCGGATAGGGACAGGTTAAGCACTACCACATCCCAAACTCAAAACAGATTTTCATCCGGCGATATATTAAGTATAGATAACACAACCGGGAAAACGCACAATTTAAATCACCGTTTTGATTTTAATATCGAATACCGGATAGATACGCTGAATTACCTGAAGATAAATCCAAGTTTCAGTTACAACTCATCTAACGATAACACTACCGACCTATTTAGCAACACCAGGAACGATACCACCATAAACGGCAACGAACTGGCCTTAACCAACTCCACAGCGCCAAGCGGCGGCGTTAGCGTATTATATAACCATAAATTCCGTAAAAAGGGTCGCAACTTTAGCATCAACACCGGCATCAACTATAGCAAAAACACACAGGGGCTTAACGACCAATACAGTACCGAACAGGCGGGTATAACAACGCCTCTGTTCCAACAGATCAATACCGATAACAGTTCAAACCGGTACAACATCGCCTTATCTTACACAGAGCCCCTGGGCAAGAGCAATTTTTTGGAACTGAATTACAGCCACAACTACACCAATACCGATAACAACCGCTACAACTACCGTATTGACCCTGTAACCGGAGCGGAAACTTACGTAGACTCGCTGAGCACCGTATATAATTACCAGTTTATCACCAACCGCGTTGGCTTAAATTTACGCGGTGTAAAAACCAAGTATAACTATACGCTGGGGCTGGCGGTGCAACCCACCTCGCTCAACGGCGAATCGCATAATTTCAGCACCTCAACTCAAACTTTTAACTATATACCAACAGCGCGGTTTATTTACAACTTTCAGCGCAATCACTCGCTTTCTTTTAATTACACCGGCAGCAACAACCAGCCAAGCTTTACCCAACTACAGCTGCAGCCCGATTTTAGCAACCCGCAAAACCGGGTTTATGGCAACCCGGAGCTGAAGCCCGAGTTCAGCAATAATTTTAGCCTGCGTTACAACCAGTTTGATATTACCACCGGTAATTCACTGTTCACCAATTTATCGTTCAATGCCACCCAGGATAAAATTGTTACCAACAGCACGCCCATAATTGTTGCCACAACATCTACCAGCAAAAACAATACGGTGCAGGAAACCCGGTATTTAAACACCGATGGTTTTTACTCGGCAAGCGGTAACTATGCCTACTCCAAACCCTTCGCCAACCGCAAATACACCGTTACGCTAAATGGCGGTGCCAATTTTAACAATAACATCAGCTATCAGGAAGGCGAACGCAATATTGGCAAAAACTGGGTGTTTAACCAGGGTGCCAAAATCCGTATAGACATCGACAGCCTGATGGACACCGAATTAAGCGGAAATTACAGCATCAATACAACACGCTACAGTAATTCGGATGCTATTAATACCGATGCCAAAACCTGGACGCTGGGGCTGGATGGCCGCAGCTACTTTTTTAAGGACTGGATATTGGGCTACAACCTTACCCAAACTTTTAACAAAGGCTTTAGCAGCACCGTTAAGGCCAACCCTACCCTGCTTACTACCTACGTTGAATACCAGTTTTTAAAAGGCAATATTGGCGCATTGCGTTTCCAGGCCTTCGATTTATTTAATCAAAACACGGGGGTGTCCCGATCGGTAGTTGGCAACCAGATCATCGATACCCGCACCAACCGCCTTGGCCGCTATTTCATGTTAACGTTTTCGTTGCGGTTACAAAAATTTGCGGGCAGGCAAAGTGGCCGCCAGGGCGGTGGTGGTGGCAGGCGTGGTGGCGGCGGCGGTTTTGGAGGCGGCGGCGGACGGCGGGATTAAAAGAGCCCCACCTAAACGGCGAAGCCCTCATGAAATAATCCTCCCCGGGAGGGAGGACTTTAAAACAAGGCGGTCGAAGCTAAAGCCTCCACTTCCTGGGGAGATTATTCACTGTTGATTGTTTTCATTGGTGTTCATGAAGGCTGCGCCGTTTAGAGGGGACTATTGTGCATAGCCTCGGTGCATCTTGTAGCAATGGATTTCAATCCGTTGCATAGCAGTCGTAAAATACAAACCCGTTTTTTACTATTTTTAGCCCATGTTAAACCATGAGCATATATTCCCGTCGAAGAGGGGATTTGTTATTTATATCCCCCTTGTTATTTTAATTATTGTTGAGGCCGGCTACCTTGCAAGCGGCAGGTACATTGGCGCTTTTTTGCTGTTGGCGGTGATGTCGGCAATGTTTTTCCCGGTGTTTTTCAATACTTATTATGCCATTACTACCGATGGGGTATTGAGGGTAAAATGCGGCATGTTTTTTAACAGCAAAGTGGTTATAGGCAGTATTACCAAAATAGAAGATACCCGAAGCATATTAAGCGCGCCCGCATTGTCGATGGATAGGATGGAGATATTTTATAATAAATCCGATTCGATAGTCATCTCCCCTGCTGATAAAGCCGGGTTTGTGGCGGAGTTACAAAAGATAAACCCGGGCATCCGGTACCAATAATAAATTACAACCTGGACCAGGGACAATGAGCATGTTGAAGAGCATCACCTTTGTTATAGCAGCATTATTTTTTGCAGGCACCTGCGCGGCGCAGGAGACAGTGCGCAAACGAAACTGGCTTACCGATTCGGTACAGGAGGTGTACACGGTGCTAAAAAACAATAAAAATGTTAAGCACGGGCCGTACCAGGCACTCTTCTTAAAAAAAACACCCGTAGCATCGGGCAATTACACCAACAATATTAAAACCGGCACCTGGAATTTTTACGACGAAAAGGGCAAGCTACAGCAAACTTATAATTACACCGCCAATACTTATGAGTTTAGCGCACCCGCAGATACTGCTACCTACCTGCATTACGCCCCCGATAAAAAGTTAAGCCCTGCCGATAAGGCAACGATGCCTGTAAAATTGGGTGGCACTTATTATGGTTATATCCCCTATTTACGGTTATTTGCTGTACCGCAAAACATGTACAACATGGTGCAGGCAAATAAAAACTATATTGAAGTACTTGTAGAATTGCTGGTAAGCCCCGGAGGCAGGCTGGCCGATTTTAAAATACAGCTGAGCATGGAAGGGCGCATTATAAAATCCTTTAACATGAACCGTAATTTGCCCGACCCTGCCGATACGGTGTTTAGCCCTGCCACGGTAAACGGTGAAGCTGTGACCTGCAGGATATTCGTAAAAGCGTATATAACTGATGATAACCACCTGGACTATGAATAAAACGAATATTAAATTTTATTTGACCGAAAAAAGCAGCCTTAATTTTTATTAAGAGAATACTTTTATGCTAAAGAACTACATACTTATACTTACTGCGGTATTGATAGGGCATACCGCTACCGCGCAGGAGATCAAAGAAAAAAAGAGCCACTTAACCGACTCGGTGGAGGAGGTTTATCATGTACTGAAAGCAAACAAAAACATTAAACAGGGGCTATACCAGGCGGTTTTTGAGGAGATGATCCCCGTAGCATCGGGCGCTTTTGACAATGATTTGAAGGTTGGTACCTGGCGCTTTTTTGATAAGCGCGGAAAACTACTGCAGGTGTACGATTACGATAAAAAGAAACTTGCTTATGAGGCACCGGAGACACAAAGCTCGGGCTTACGTTATTTTGCTGATATTGATATAGATAGCACGGACGTAGTAACCAAACCCATTAAAGTTGGTGGCAGGTATTATGGGTATATCCCATACCTGCAACTGTTTAGGCTACCGGTTGATATTTGGGATCTTGACCGGAAGCTATACACAGCTGCGGTAGAACTGCTGATAAGCCCGCTGGGCAGGTTGGCTTACTACAAGGTACATATTGCCGGCCCTTATAATTACGAGCGGGTAATTAACATGAACATAAACCTGCCAAACGAAGAAGATAAAAGCTTTATCCCCGCAAAAAAGAACGGCGAGCCCGTTGCCTGCCGCATTGTGATAGCCGCCCGCATCACCGCGCGCGGGCATTTAGATTTTGCAGTGCAATAAAAAGGGCGCGCTGTAAATAAATACGGCGCGCCTTTTTTATGCTTTAAGCTTTCTGTTTAGTGATGGTGATGCCCATCGGGGCCGTGTGCGTGGCCATGAGAAAGCTCCTCGGGCGTAGCCGGGCGAACGTTTAGTATCTCCCCTTTAAAGTGCAGCTCCTGGCCAGCCATTGGGTGGTTAAGGTCTACAATTACCGAATCTTCGGTAACCGATACTACCTGCCCCTGGAAACGGTTGCCGTTGTTATCCTGTAATGGCAATACCTCGCCAATTTGCGGTATCTCGGTACCCGCAAACATATCTTTTGGCAAATTAGCTACTGCTTCTTCGTCAAACTCGCCGTATCCTTCTGCTGCGGCTATACGAAAATCATAAGTATCACCGGTTGATAGGGTGCTTAAATTCTCTTCAAATTTTGGTATCATTTGGCCTGCGCCAAACAAAAAAGTTAGTGGCTGCTCTTGTGTTGCGCTTTCTGCCAACCCTTCGCTGCCGTCTTCCTGTTTAACATACAAATCGTATGTTAATGATACTACGTGTTGTGGTTCAATTTTCATTATTATGATTATTCGTTAACGATTTGAATTAACGGAAATTCACTGCCCTGTTTTGTTTATGGCAATGGTTTCGCTTACTGTTTATTATATAATAGAATCTTTATTTATTTGTTTTAACGCATCGGCCACATTATCCACAGGCAGGCTGCATGTTTTATCCCTGCAGATGTAAATGCGGGTATTCCCGTCATACTTATCCTGCAACAAAGGTAATGTTCCTTTTTTACCGCCCAATATTATTTTATTGGGGATGTAATTTTGTTCCAGTTGTTTACGCAGGCTTTGGTACTCATCGCCCGTAATGGCAACCTCATAAGTACCAAACACCTCATCCAGCAAAAGCGCTGTCCAGTTGCCATAGGCGGTGCTGTATTTGGTTAAATGAGGAACAATATTGCGCAGCATTTGGGCAGCTATTTCGTGGTATTCTTCGTGGTCAAAAAATAGCCCCAGTTTTTTAAGGTTACGCGCCATTACCGAATTAGACGCAGGTATCACCCCATCCATGATCTCCGATTTACGGGCAATGAGGTGCTGGTCGTCATCTGCCGTATAATAAAACATCCCAAGGTGCTTATCGTAGTAATGCAGGATGGCGTAATCGGCGATGCCTTTTGCATGGGTAAGCCATTCCTCGTTAAACGTAACTTCATACAGCGCAATAAAAGCATCCACCATGTTGGCGTAATCATCTAAAAAGGTGGCAATAGGTTCATGGTCGCCGTTGGGGAGTACTACAGGCTCTTTAAATATGCGCAGCAATTTATCGCCCGAAAGCAAGTTGCCGGTAATGAAATCCGCATTTTTTAAAGCCAATTCCAAATAGGCCGGCTCATCAAAGGCGCGGTAAGCATCGCAAAGCCCTTTCAACATCAGCCCATTCCAGGAGGCCAGGATCTTATTATCCAGCCCCGGGCGGATGCGCGTACTGCGGGCCTCAAAAACCTTTTGGCGCGAGGCGTTGATACGGTTGAGCATATCCTCCACCTGCAAACCCAAAATCGCAGCCAGCTCTTCATCCCCTTCCCTACGGAAGAAAACGTTGGACTGCTCTTCCTCCCAATTGCCGGCATCGGTAACGTGGTAGTAAATGCAGAACAGCTGCGCTTCCTCTCCCAATATCTCCTCCAGTTCCGCCTTTGTAAAAATATAAAACTTGCCCTCCTTGCCTTCGCTGTCGGCATCCAATGCTGAGTAAAAGCCATACTCGGGCGAGGTTAATTCGCGCTTTACAAAGCTTATAATTTCATCCGCAATGGTTTTATAAAGCGGATCCGGGTTCCAGGTATAGGCCTCGGAGTAGAGGCTGAGAAGCTGGCCGTTATCATACAGCATTTTTTCGAAATGCGGCACATGCCAAACGCCATCAACCGCGTAGCGGGCAAAACCTCCGCCAATATGATCATAAATGCCACCGAAAGCCATTTTGTTCAAGGTCAGTTTCGCCAGATCGGCAACGCTTTCGTCTTGCATTAAATGGGCATAGCGAATCAAAAACAGCCAGTTATTCGGCATCGGAAATTTTGGTGCCGACCCGAACCCGCCTTCCTCCTCATCAAAATAGCGTTTCCAGCTCTTCATAATCACTTCCAGGTCGGCTTTGCTGTATTCGGGCTGTTCGTGCACAAAGGCAACGGATTCGTATTGTTTGATGCCATCGGTAAGGCGCACGGCATAATCTTCGGCCTCCTCAGGTTTGGTTTTGTAGAAATCGGCCAGGTTAAAAAGCAGGCTCGTCCAGTCGTTTTTACGGAAGTAGGTGCCGCCGTAAATAGGGCGCTGGTCGGGCAGGCAGATACAGTTTAACGGCCAGCCTCCCCTGCCGCTCATCAGTTGTACGGCACTCATGTATATCTGGTCAACATCGGGGCGCTCCTCCCTGTCGACTTTAATACATACAAAATACTCGTTCATCACCGCCGCTACTGCCTCGTCCTCAAAGCTCTCATGCTCCATTACATGGCACCAGTGGCATGCCGAGTAACCGATGCTTACCAGTATCAGTTTATTCTCTTCTTTGGCTTTATGCAAAGCCTCTGGCCCCCACGGGTACCAGTTAACCGGGTTATTGGCGTGCTGTAATAAATATGGGGAGGTGGAATTGGCGAGGCGATTCATGAGGGTAGCTATATGTTATATTACAAACAACGGCAAGTATAGTTGTAATTATTGCAAAATGCTAAGGCAGCGTAAAAGCGTGAAAATATTTACAAATACAAAATCAATAAACTTTCATTAGTTATTGAAAATTCAATAAATTAGTTACATTTGCCATAGAAAAGATTTCAGATAAATGACTAACACCACCAAACTCAAATACGCCAAAACCATTATGTTTTTGGCCGCTTTATACAATATCTTTTGGGGAGCGGTAATATCTGCCTACCCGCAAATACTCCTCTTCGGCAACCCGCCAACGGATTTTTTGCTCATCATCCTGCGTTGCGTAGGTATGCTGGTAGGCGTTTACGGCATCGCTTACTACTTCGCCTCGCGCGATCCGAATACCTACTGGCCGTTGATTTTAGTCGGCTGGATTGGTAAGTTGCTGGGGCCAATCGGTTCTGTGTATTATATCATATTAGGTAAACTGACGCCGGATTTTTTCTGGGTGAATGTGTTTAACGATATTATTTGGCTGTACCCCTTTGGCTGGGTTATATATATGGCGGTGAAGGGCCAACTCCCAGGGGTGAGCCGGTCAAAAAATGGCTCGCTTTACCAGCAGTTGCTGGGCGATGCTTTTGACAATCTCTCGCCCAATTTACATGCTTTCCATAGGTCGGAGAGCTGTATTATGGCTGTTGGCGAATTTAAAGTAACCAGGGGCAAGGGTTTTTTCAACAAACTGTTTGCCAACATTGCCGATTTGCCCATGGATAATGATGCTGCCGAAGCAGAACTTATTGTAACGCCGTTACCCGGCAAAGAAACCTGGAGCCGCAGGCTTGGCGATAAAAAAGTTATTTCTAAACAATGGCTTTCGGGCGGTTTGTTGATAGAGCGTTTTAAAGTGGTTAACATCTACCTATGTGCAGAAGTGGTTGATGGCGACCTTATCATTTACGACGCAGCTGCCACGGTGCTGGGCATTGCACTGCCGCCCTTTTTTACCCCAACAGTGATGGCGATAGGCAAAGATGTTGGCGACAAGGTGTCGGTAAACGTAGAAATTGGCTTTAAGCCCTTTGGCAGGATCATTAATTACCAGGGACTGGTGAAAGTTGTGGACGGAATCAGTAACGCCACTTAAAGCATCGCCTTTTTAGCAGTTAAATCATATATTTGCCCCGTGAAATATCTCTGCTTCCTTTTTTCGGTGTACGTAATGCTGCTTTCGGTAAGGCCCTGCTGCGCCGACGACTGTGTTGCAAGACCCATCGTCGAAAAAGAAATAGCAGGCAAAAACACACCATCCGATAACGACTGCCGCGGCTGCT
Source organism: uncultured Mucilaginibacter sp. (assembly GCF_946481715.1). The sequence goes on from NZ_CAMLOV010000090.1 coordinate 12,446, forward strand.
CTCCATTTTTCGCCTGCGGCACCTGTGCGGGCTTCACGCTGGCCAACCGGGTTATCAGTATGGAACATACAACTGCGGAGATCGTTGTGGAGCATAACTCCGCCTATAAACAACCGGCCCTAAAACCTGTTACCCTCTCTATTTGGCAACCGCCCCAATTAAGTTAATACCTTATCAAAAGCCATCATGGCTAAAATCGTATTAATTTAAACCAACATTTTCAAATGAAAAAATTCATCGTGCTTACCATAGCACTGCTTTATACTGTTATAGCTCACTCGCAAAATACTTTTAAGGCCATAGTTAAGGATGCCAAAACCATGCAGCCGCTTATTGGCGCTACAGCGCTGTTGCAAAGCGGCAACAAGGGTACATCTGCAGATACATCTGGGCTGGTTATCATACCAAATGTCCCCAACGGCAAGCAGGTTATTGTGTACCGGTATGTGGGCTACCAAACACTTACCGATACCTTAAGTCTCCCGCTCGCGCAAACCCAACCGATGCTTATACTGCTCACACCCGAAGGTAAAGGCGATGGCGAAGAACTGGAAGAAGTGGTAATAGGCGCTACCCGCAGCAGCCGTACCATCGCCAACATCCCTACCCGCCTTGAGGTAATTGCCGGGGAAGAAATTGACGAAAAGGGCAACATGAAACCCGGCGATATCCGCATGATTTTAGCCGAAAGCACGGGCATACAAACCCAGCAAACATCGGCCACCAGCGGCAATGCCAGCATCCGCATACAGGGGCTGGATGGCAAATACACCCAAATCATCCGCGATGGTTTCCCGCTATACTCCGGCTTTTCGGGTGGCCTGGGGCTGCTGCAAATTGCCCCGCTCGACCTGAAGCAAGTGGAGGTGATCAAAGGCTCCTCTTCTACCCTGTATGGCGGCGGCGCTATTGCCGGGCTGGTAAACCTGGTATCAAAGGTACCAACCAATGAACGGCAGCTCAGCTTCCTACTAAACGGGACATCGGCCCTGGGCTTGGATGCAAGCGGTTTTTACGCCGAAAAATTCAAAAAAACGGGTCTTACTGTTTACGCCGCGTACAACCATGGCACAGCATACGATCCGGCAGGCATCGACCTTACCGCTATTCCCAAATACAACCGCTTAACGCTTAACCCTAAATTATTCCTCTATCTTAATAATAAAACCGATCTCAACATCGGTATAAACAGCACCTTAGAAAACCGCATAGGCGGCGACCTGCATTACATTGAAGGCGATGGCGATGCGCAACACACCTACTTCGAACAAAATAAAACAAGCCGCCACAGCAGCCAAACAACCTTGAATACCCACCTGAACGATAAGGAAACACTGCAATTTAAAAACAGCGTAAGCTATTTTAACCGTACCATCAACCTGCCCGATTATACATTCGCCGGTGTGCAGCTGTCTACCTACAGCGAAGCTAATTACACTTATAAAGGCGCCAAAACTGACTGGGTTGCCGGCATTAATTACCTCAGCGATAATTTCAGCGAAGATAAAACCAGCAGTTTTGCACTGCGCAGTTATAATTATAAAACCATTGGCGCATTTGTGCAAAACACCTGGGATATTAGCGACAAATTCATCCTCGAATCGGGTTTACGCGGCGATCACCATAACCAATACGGTTTCTTTTTCCTGCCGCGTATTTCGGGCTTGTGGAAAATAAGCCCGGAGGTTTCTACCCGCCTTGGCGGCGGATTAGGCTATAAAGCGCCAAATGTGTTTACCGAAGATGCCGAACGTATACAGTTCCGCAACGTACTGCCGATAGATGTTAGTAATACGCGCGCCGAACGCTCTTACGGTGCCAACTATGATATTAATTACCGCACGGGCTTGTTTGACAACCGCGTTAGCTTCAGCATTAACCAGTTATTTTTTTACACCCGGGTAGAGCACCCTATCCTGCTAAGCGCTTTGCCAAACGGCACCCTGCAATACCAGCAGCCTCCCGGCGACCTGAACACCAAAGGCACCGAAACCAACATCAAACTCACGTATAACAACTTTAAGCTGTTTATGGGCTACACCTTTGCACACGTTACCCAGCACACAGGCAACACTATCAGTGCTTACCCGTTGGTATCAAAACACCGGCTGAATAACGTGTTGTTGTACGAGATCCCTGAGAAACTGAAAATTGGTTTGGAGGCTTACTATTTTAGCCCGCAGTTGTTAAATGATGGCAAAACGGGGGAAAGTTACTGGACAACCGGGCTAATGGCTGAAAAAATATGGCCACGGTTTTCACTCTTCATCAACTTTGAAAACCTGACAGATACCCGGCAAACGCGGTTCGATAGCATTTATACGGGCAGCATCACCAACCCGAATTTCAGGGATATATATGCCCCGCTGGATGGTTTTGTGGTGAATGGAGGGATTAAGGTGAGGTTGTAACAGGAACGCTGTTTCATTAACCACAAAGGGCTCAAAGAGAGCATCACAAAGGGCGCAAAGTCCTTAAAGTTGTACGCGTTTTCTTTGAGCTCTTTGTGTCTATACTCCATGCAAGTCTTATTGCTCTTTGTGTTTAAATCGCCATTATACCAACCCCTCTCTAATAATGTTAGCATTTTTTAAACTGCTTTATCTTCCCTTTTCACCCTAAAACCTTAATTTCGCCTTTTAAGAAAAGAGGAACTGGATTTGGATTACTTACAAGGGCTAAACCCCGAACAAAAGGCTGCCGTATTGCAAATTAAAGGCCCGGTGATGATCATCGCCGGCGCAGGCTCGGGCAAAACACGCGTTATTACTTACCGGGTTGCCCACCTCATCCGCAGCGGGGTAGATTCGTTTAACATACTGGTACTTACCTTTACCAACAAGGCCGCCCGCGAAATGCGCGAGCGTATCAACCATATTTGTGGCCCCGAAGCAAAAAACATCTGGATGGGTACCTTCCACTCTGTTTTTGCAAAATTACTGCGGGTTGAGGCCGATAAAATTGGCTACCCAAGCAACTTCACCATTTACGATACCGACGACAGCAAAAGCGTGCTCCGCGCCATCCTCAAGGAAATGAACCTGGACGATAAGCTGTACGCCGTAAACTTTGTACTCAACCGCATCTCTGCAGCAAAAAACAACCTTGTTGGCTGGCAGGAATACCAGCAAAACGACCAGATACAGGCCGACGACCACGGCGGCGGCCGCGGTATGCTGGGTACCATCTATCAAACCTATGTGCAGCGCTGCTACCGCGCCGGTGCTATGGATTTTGACGACCTGCTTTTTAAAACTAACGAACTTTTAAAGCTCCATCCCGAAGTGCTGAATAAATACCAGCACAAGTTTAAATACCTGATGGTGGATGAGTACCAGGATACTAACTTTTCGCAATACCTGATTGTAAAGCGCCTGGCGGCTGTGAACGAGAACATTTGCGTAGTGGGCGACGATGCACAGAGCATCTATGCCTTCCGCGGGGCAAACATCCAAAACATCCTCAATTTTGAGAAGGATTACCCCGACCTGAAAGTGTTTAAACTGGAGCAAAACTACCGCTCTACCCAAAACATTGTAAACGTTGCCAACAGCATCATTGCCATTAATAAACAGCAACTGAAGAAAAACGTATTCTCGGAAAAAGAGACCGGCGACAAAATAAAAGTAATGCGTGCCTTTAGCGATAACGAAGAAGGCAAAATGGTGGCCGATACCATTATGCAGGACCGCAGCGCCAACGGCATGAAATGGCACGATTTCGCCATTTTGTACCGTACTAATGCACAGTCGCGTTCGATGGAGGAGGCTTTGCGGAAGTTAAATATCCCTTATAAAATATACGGGGGCTTATCGTTTTATCAACGCAAGGAGATAAAAGACCTCATCGCCTACTTCCGCCTTACCTTTAACCCTAATGACGAGGAAGCCCTGAAACGTGTTATCAATTACCCAAAACGTGGTATTGGGGATACAACTGTAGACAGGATCATTGTGGCGGCCGACAAAAACAACCTCACGCCGTTTGATATTATTTTGCAGCCCAACCGCTATATAGAGAAAGCGCCTGCATCTTTATCCGCCTTTGCGGCTATGATACAAAGCTTCCAGGTGTTGGCCAAAAACCAGGGGGCATACGAAGCCGCGCTATACATTGCGCAGCATTCGGGCTTATTAAAAGATTTGTACGAAGATAAATCTGTAGAAGGGCTTAACCGCTACGAAAACATACAGGAACTGCTGAACGGTATCAAAGAGTTCTCGGAGCGCGAAGATATCGAAGAAAAAGGGCTGGATATTTTTATGCAGGATATAGCCTTATTAACTAACGACGATAAGGATAAAAACAAAGACGCCGATACGGTATCGCTCATGACCATCCACTCCTCCAAGGGGTTGGAGTTTCCGCAGGTATTTGTGGTGGGGCTGGAAGAGAACCTGTTCCCCTCGCAAATGTCCCTCAACTCGCGCAGCGATCTGGAAGAAGAGCGCCGCTTGTTTTACGTGGCCGTTACCCGCGCCGAGCGCAAGCTCAGCATCAGCTATGCTACCTCCCGTTTCAAGTTCGGTACGCTCATCAACTGCGAGCCGAGCCGCTTTTTAGATGAAATAGATGCCAAGTACCTCGAACTGGATTTCTCGGCCAAACCTGCGCAAAGCTCATTTTTTGATGATGAGCGCAACGCCTGGAGCCGTAAACCCGATACAAAAGGCGATACATTCTCAAAACCGAAGGTTGCCACTACGCCCCCGCCGGTTAAAACAACTTCCATACTGGCCAAAGCGCATGTGGTATCTAAGGATTTCAGGGTTTCTGATACCTCCAACCTGCAGGTGGGCATGCAGGTAGAGCACGAACGCTTTGGGTTTGGCAAGGTAATTAACCTGGAAGGCAACAAGCCCGACGTAAAAGCAACAATATTCTTTAAGGAAATTGGGCAGAAGCAATTGTTGCTGAAGTTTGCAAAACTGAGCATCATAAACGGGATAGAGTAACGTTTTATTCCCATCGAGTGTAGAAGTAATTCCACAGTTTTTTCACCTTAGCTTAATGTTGTGTTAATATAACGCAATGGATGCACTTTTTAATTAATGGCATTGGATTTGGTTAGTAGTTAATACCCCTTTCCCATTAATTAATTTTTATGTACATGATGAGCGAAACTATAAAAAAGAAAACAAACAAGTCGGCTGGTAAAAACATCCGCACCCTGCGCCACGAACGTGGCTGGAGCCAGGAAGATGTTGCCACCCGTTTAGGCATTTCTATCCCTGCATTTTCAAAGATTGAAACCGGCGTTACCGACATCAATCTATCGAGGCTGGAGCAGATAGCCAACATTTTTGAGGTGAGTGTAGTGAACCTCCTTTCGTTGGAATATGTAGAAGAGCCCAGCACACAGGATGTAAACCTCAACATCATCCAGAAGAAACTACTGGACAGGGAAACGGAAATTACTAGCCTGCAACGCAAAGTAATTTTGCTTTACGAAGAATTGCTCAACAAAAATCACGTTTCGGTATAATCGAATTTGTATAACTGTTTAGTAAAAACAACAGTTACTTTTTTATAGGCCGCCCGGCAATTTCACCCGGTTTAAATAAGTTAAGCAAAAATTAACATAATTAAGCAGGGTGAAATTTCCGGGCTTTTTTTGTATTCTTTTTGGGCAATACATTTTATTTGCACCCTTTGGATGAATAATTGTACTAAAGCAAGCATAAAACAAAATGCTATGTCGAACTACATGATATCCATTTCGGGCGCTGATGCAGTTAAAGACGGCACCATCCACGACCCGCGAACCAAACTGAAGGTAAAAGCTTTCGATCTGCCCCGATCGAGATTTAAGCCACGGAAAGGCGAGGTACAATTTTTTGTAACAGCAGGCAAAGAAACCCTGGCGTTTGAAACACAGGGCTACCGCAGGCACAGGCAGCTACTTATCCTGCACATGATATCCATGTATTGTGTGTATTTGGGGTTGATAGAAGCGCAGATACACAGCACCTGGCCGGCATTAAACTAATTTATATTTAGTTTAAAAAACCGTTTTGCCGTTATCGTTCAGCATATCGCTCATTTCGATGATCTTCTGGTCGATATCTGATACGCACTTATCCATCATCTTAATGCATTCTTTTTCATCAACCAACCCTTCCTTTTCCAGGTTCATTAAACCACGCAGGGTGGCAATAGGCCCGCGTATTTGGTGCGAAAGGTAGGAAGAGTAGTCTGATAGTTTTTTATTTTTTACCTGCAGGTCCTTGGTGCGCTCATCTATTATTTCCTCCAGGTGGTGGTTCACCCTATCCAGGTTGTCTTTCTGCTTAGATACTTCATCGTTTAGTTCGGTTAGTTTGGCGTTTGTATTTGCCTTACGTTTCACATTAGTTACCAATAAGGCTATCACCACAAGCAAAAGGCCGGCAACCACGGTTACGGCCCAAAATTTTATCCTGTCATTTTGCTGGCGCAGGATTATGGCATCCTTCTCGCGCTGCATGGCAGCCTGCTTGTACTGCTCCTGCAGCATGTTGATCTGGGTCGACTCGTTGGAACTATGGATAAGGCTATCCTGGCGGAAAATAAGTTGCATATAGTACAATGCTTTCTCATAATTCTTCCGTTTCGATTCCAGCTGGTAGATGATGTAATTGTAATCGTTGGTCAGTTTTTCATCTTTCAATACCTTAGCATAAGCCTGGCCTTCGGTTACAATCCGGCTGGCATCGTCAAACTTCCCTTGTGCAATGTAAAGCGCTGCAAGGGTAAGGTTTGTACTGGCTACAGGCTTGTTTAAGTCGTGGTCTTTACCTGCTTTATTGGCAGCAAGCAGTAATTGCTCGGCCTTATCAAAATCGTGCAGGTTATAGTAAATAACACCCCGGTTTTGCAGCACCTGCACCAGGTTTATCGAATCGCCCAGGGCGGCAAACATCACATTGCTTTTATCGTAATAAGTAAGTGCCTGGCTGTAGCTTTTGTTACGGTAATAAACGTTGCCAATGTTCATAAGGATGGATGCCTTTACAGATTGGTCGTTTATATTTTGCGCTATACCTAAAGCGGTATTAAGGTATTCCAGCGCTTTATCTTTATTATTATCCAGGTAAAGGTTACCAATGTTGTTCAGCACTTTTGCCTGGCTACGCAGGTCGTTGTCCAGTTTAAAAACATCAAGTGCTTTAAGGTAATTATCAATGGCTTTGCCGGCCTGGTTAAGGTAGTAATTGCCAATCCCAATCACCCTGTATGCTTCGCCAACGCCACGGTTGTATTTTAACTGCTGCGCAAGTGCAAGGGCTTTACCGGCAACCTCTATGGTTTGCTCGGGGCTGGTATAGCGGTTGTCTAATGCCTGCTTGTTAAGTTTTATAACCTCGGTCGTGTCCCCGGCAGTTATTGCCGCACATGCATTATTTGCGCCAATAAAATAACTAATAAACAATAGTACTACCAGGGGATAAATTTTGGTCATTGGGCCTCTAAACGGTTAATTGCTGTGAAAGTTATAAAATAAATAGCAAGTAAAGGTGAATATGTTAAATTTAGAAAAAATTGAGGCAAAAAAAAATGAAATAGTTTCGGTAGAATTAAAAAACAATGTTATATTTGTATTGTTTAATTAATTGAATAACAATAAGTTATAAACCAATTGTTATAGATTTTTTGCGCGAAAAAAGTTACTTAATTTGTAGATTTAAATTATAAACCGTTGGTTACAAGTGGTTGTAAAAACGCCAAAGTACACTAAACAGTAAACTTATAAACAAATTAATCTTTAATAAATTTTAACCAATATATAAATGAGAAAAATTTACCTGGTGGCCCTTATTTTATTGTCGGGCATTGTAACATCTTGCATCAAAAGCAGCGCAACAACAGTAGCGAACGTTTTTTTAAAGCCATCTATCGGCCTGCGTAAAGATATTGGTACAGCAGATTAATTCATTTAAAACCTTAACAGCAAATTATCAACATGAAGAAAATATTTATCGCCGCATTAGTTTTAGGCACGGGCATCATCACATCATGCACCAAACAGGCAAACCCGCAGCCCGTTGCAGCTACTATAGAACATAACACTGCCCCGTATATAAAAGACATCGGTACGGCCGACTAACATTAAATAATCAAACAAATATTAACCATACACTCCCCCAATTAATAAAAAAAACAACCATGAAAAAAGTAATTGTAGCAGCAGCATTAATTTTAACAACAGGCGTATTGTCGGCCTACACAATCATCCCTGCAAAACGCGATACCACTACTACCAAACCATCAACCAAAAAAGATATTGGCCAGGCTGATACCAAGAAAGACATCGGGCAGGCAGACACCAAAAAAGACATTGGCCAAGCGGACTAATTATTTAGGCAACAACATCAAATAACAAACATACCCAACAATACAGATCATGAAAAAAGCAATCATAGCAGCAGCACTTATATTAACCACTGGCGTAGTTTCGGCATTTACTATTGCAGCCCCGGTAAAACGCGATACCACCACCACCAAACCATCAACCAAGAAAGATATTGGCCAGGCTGATACCAAGAAAGACATCGGGCAGGCAGACACCAAAAAAGACATTGGCCAAGCGGACTAATTATTTAGGCAACAACATCAAATAACAAACATACCCAACAATACAGATCATGAAAAAAGCAATCATAGCAGCAGCACTTATATTGACTACAGGCGTAGTATCAGCATTTACTATTGCAGCCCCGGTAAAACGCGATACCACCACCACTAAACCAT
>NZ_CAMLOV010000091.1 GCF_946481715.1 uncultured Mucilaginibacter sp.
GAAAGTTTTTATAACAATTGGGCGCACCCCGCGGTACGCATTGCCCGGCATTTGCAATACGAAGAATACATACTGAACGAGGTGGTGCCCCTGATGATGCAAAAAAGCGGTGCCGCTTACCTGGAAGTTGCCGGTTGCAGTATGGGTGCTTACCACGCTTTAAACCTGGCTTTAAAACACCCGCATGTTTTTAAAAAAGTAGTAAGCATGAGCGGCCGGTACGACCTTACCGAACAGGTAGACAATTTTAAAGACCTGCTGGACGGTTTTCATAACCAGGAGGTTTACTTTAATATGCCCCGGCAGTACCTGGCCAATATGTACGAGCAGCAACTTTTAGCTTGCGTACGCAAATTGAACATTATACTGGCCATTGGGCAAACCGACCCGTTTTTGCATAACAACCAGGAAGTAAGCCGCCTGCTGTGGAGCAAGGATATCAATAACGAGTTTTACGTGTGGAACAATTATGCCCACCGCCCCCGCGATTGGAAAAAGATGGTGCAGTTGTATTTGTAAGGGGTTATATTTGCCAACAGCCATCGCTATAATACAACCTTTGTGTTCCATTGGCGTGCATAGCAGCCAATACCTGTTAAAAAATCCACTACACCTTTTTTGTACAGTACTGCATTACCTTTTGAGTAAATTCTAAATGGGGGTATGCAATTTCTCTAACTGCTTGTACCCCGCGTTTAGCCCATCTAAAGGATTCTGCGGTTGTAGGCTTCAATTTCTAATTTGCGCTTAGCTACAAACTCTTCTTCGGTATATATTTTAGGTGATTGGTCACGAGCGCAAATTGCTAATTTATTTAGTAATTTGCAAGTGTCAAGTTCCTTTGTCAAAAACTCATTTAACCATCCATGCAAATACAATCATAATTTATACCTTGCTTATTATTTAAACCTAATTGATGACCATTTCTCAATACCTCGAAAGCCTTCAATCCCGCTATAAAACGGGCATCGCCACTGAGCATACATATCGTGGGTATTTACAAACACTTTTAGAAAGCATAGCGCAAGGCGTCACCGTAACCAATGAGCCCGCAAGAATAAAATGCGGTGCTCCAGATTATATTTTGACTCGCAAAGAAATACCGGTTGGTTATATTGAGGCAAAAGACATTGGCAAAGACATTCGGCATAAAGATTACAAAGAACAGTTCGAACGGTATAAGAAGTCATTAAACAACTTAATTATTACTGATTATTTAGAGTTTGAACTTTATATCGATGGGGAGTTCAAAACCAAAGTTAGCATAGCTAAAATTGAAGGACTTGATGTTAAACCATTGCCCGAAAATTTTGAGGAATTCACTACTTTAATTCGCAGTTTTTGTACGTATGTAGGCCAAACTATTAAATCTTCTCAAAAACTTGCCACGATGATGGCAGACAAAGCAAAGCTGTTATCACAGGTGATTGAAAAGGCATTAAATAGCGATGTAGAGAATGAAGCGAACAGTTCGCTTAAAGACCAAATGTACGCCTTTAAAGATATTTTAATACATGATATTAAGCCACGTGAATTTGCAGACATATACGCACAAACCATAGCCTACGGGATGTTTGCCGCGCGACTACACGATACAACGCTAAATGACTTTTCTCGCCAGGAAGCAGCTGAACTAATTCCAAAAACAAATCCTTTTTTACGCAAGCTATTTCAATACGTTGCAGGATATGATTTGGATAGCCGGATCGTATGGATAGTTGATGCTTTGGCCGACATATTTCGGGCTACTGATGTAGCTTCTCTCTTAAAAAACTTTGGTAGCGCTACTCAAACACATGACCCGATTATACACTTTTACGAAACGTTTCTGGCAGAATATGACCCCGCATTAAGAAAAGCGAGAGGGGTTTGGTACACTCCTGAACCTGTAGTCAATTTTATTGTGCGTGCCGTTGATGACATTTTAAAGTCGGAGTTTAATTTGCCAAATGGATTGGCGGATAACAGCAAAATCAAAATAAAGCGAAAATCGGTTACTAAGGCTACTGCTGACCAGCGGTCTAAATTAAAAGAAGTAGAAACAGAGGTTGAAGTACATAAGGTGCAGATACTCGATCCGGCTACAGGTACGGGTACGTTTCTGGCAGAAATAGTAAAACACATTTACAATAAATATAGAGGGCAACAGGGCATCTGGAGCAGCTATGTTGAAAATCACTTGATTCCTCGTCTTAATGGGTTTGAACTTCTAATGGCAAGTTATGCTATGGCCCACTTAAAAATGGATTTGTTACTTAAAGATACGGGCTACAAACCTACGCGCGAACAGCGCTTTCGCATTTATTTAACTAATAGCCTTGAAGAACATCATGTGGATACCGGCACCCTGTTTGCCAATTGGCTGAGCAGTGAAGCTAATGAGGCCAACCATATTAAGCGCGATACGCCCGTGATGGTGGTAATGGGCAATCCGCCTTATAGCGGCGAAAGCGCAAACAAGGGCGAATGGATCATGAATCTAATGGAGGATTACAAGAAAGAACCGGGAGGAAAAGAAAAGTTAAAAGAAAGAAATCCGAAATGGATAAACGACGATTACGTAAAGTTCCTTCGCTACGGTCAGCATTTTATAGAAAAAAATGGAGAGGGTATTTTAGCTTTTATCAATCCACATGGTTTTTTAGATAATCCAACCTTTAGAGGCATGCGTTGGAATTTGCTTAAAACATATGACAAGATTTACACTATCGACTTACATGGTAATGGAACTAAAAAAGAGGTTTCTCCTGATGGAACAATCGATGTTAATGTTTTTGATATTATGCAAGGGGTAAGTATCAATATATTCATAAAGAAGGGAAGTAAATCAAAAAGCGACCTAGCGACGTTCCTTCATTTTGACCTATTTGGAAGAAGAGATTATAAATACAACTTCCTTTCTAAAGAATCGATCAATTCAATTCCATTTAAGAAAATCATCATAAAATCTCCAATGTATTTTATGGTGGATAAAAATCTTGATACGGAATCTTTTTACGAAAAGGGTTTTAAACTCGACGTCTTATTTGTTCAAAATAATTTGGGTTTTGTTACTGCAAGAGACTCTTTTACAATTCACAATTCCATAACACAAGTCCGGGACATTGTTGAAGAATTCCTTAGGCTAGACGACGAATCCGCAAGAAATAAGTTCAGTTTGGGAAAAGATGTCAGAGATTGGCAAGTGAATTATGCTCGAAAAGATTTGATAAACCATTATCCCAATAAAGGCAAATTTGTTAAAATCTCATATCGACCATTTGACGAAAAATACACCTACTACACCGGAAAATCAAAAGGTTTTCATTGCTATCCACGAAATGAGATTATGCAACATATGCTTCATGGAGAAAACATAGCTTTAAATTTATGTAAAATTGGGCGGTCGGTTGATTCTCATATATATTTTGTAAGCAAATTTCTTACTGACAAAAATTTAGTGTCATCTTTAGATAGCGTCAACACTTTCCCAATTTACTTATATAATCAAAATCATGGGCAGTTGACAACTGAAGAGAACTCAATTCGTGTTCCAAACTTTAACAAAGAATTAATTCAACAAATAGCTGCCACCTTAGCTTTAACTTTCACCGACGAAAAAGGACAAAACGAAAATAGCTTCGCCCCGATAGACCTGTTAGACTACATTTATGCTGTATTGCACAGCCCAACCTACCGCGAAAAGTATAAAGAGTTTTTAAAAATAGATTTCCCCCGTGTACCTTACCCTAACGATGTTACAATATTTTGGCATCTGGTAAAATTAGGCGGCGAAATAAGGCAACTGCATTTACTGGAAAGCGCACAGGTAGATAACTACATCACAACATATCCCGAGGGTGGTGATAACGTGCTAGTTGCCCCCAAATATGATAACGGTCGGGCGTACATCAATCCTACACAATATTTTGATGGCGTGCCCCAAAGCACATGGAACTTTTACATCGGCGGCTACCAGCCCGCACAAAAGTGGCTTAAAGATAGGAAAGGGCGTGAGTTAAGCTTTGACGATATCTTACATTACCAGCGTATGATAGTTGCGCTTAGTGAAACTGAAAGAATAATGGGCGAGATTGATAAAATAGATTTTGAGTAATAGCGATAATAAAATTCATTCAATTTGATAGCCTGAACCATTGTCGGTTGAAGCCAATTCCTTGCAACTATATATATTTATTAATAGAAATCAAACGTTAAATGAAACCTAAACATAAAGTCACTACTAAATTCAAATTTAGCAAATTCATAGAAATAGGCTCACCAGATGCCGAAACTGATAATTTACTCGAAAAAGTATTTATTGAAAACGATGCTTTTAACGCGTTGATTGATATGAATAATCAGCGGTCTCTATTAATAGGTCGAACGGGAAGTGGCAAATCAGCAATTTTAAAACGCATAGAATCGACACAAGATAAAGTGTGTCGGATTGAACCGGAAGCTATGTCGCTCAGATTTTTATCTAACTCAACAATGTTAGATTATTTTCAAAAGATCGACGTCAATTTAAGTTTCTTTTATAAAATTTTATGGAAGCATGTTTTTATAATTGAATTGTTAAGATTGCATTTATCTTATGATAATCAGAAAAAAAACAATTGGTTTTTGACTATTAAGGAAAAGTTATCGTCAAAAAAGAACAATCCAAAAAGGGCAAAGGCACTTGAGTATTTTGATAAGTGGGGACAAGAGTTTTGGTTAGATACTGAAAAACGGGTTAAAGAAATCGAAAGCGTTGTATGTAAAAAATTCGAAAATGAGGTTGGTGCGCAGGTGTCGGTTTTAAAAGCTCAATATACGAAAGGAGTTGACCATAAGGAGAGTATAAAAACCGATATAAAAAATAAAGCCGAGCATGTAATAAGCGAGGCCTTAGCCAATGATATACATGAAATTGTTAATATATTAAAGGAAGAGATTTTTATCGATACTAAGCAAAAGCACTTCATCATAATAGATGATTTAGATAAAGAGTGGATACCATCTACAATGCGCTACGATTTGATAGGTGCTATGATTGAAGTGATAAAAGAGTTTCAGGTGTTTTCAGGAGTAAAAATTATCATCTCGCTTAGAGATAATTTATACCAAATGATTTTTTCTGGTGCCGCGCATAAAGGTGGGCAACGAGAAAAATTTAAACCTTTATATGTAACGTTAAACTGGTCTAAAGTTGAACTCCAAGAATTGCTGAACAGGCGGTTGTATTTAGTGACAGATACTGTTTTAGATGTAAAATCAGCATTTATCAAAAATTATAACAATGTTAGTGGTTTTGATTACCTATTAGATAGAACATTCTTTCGACCCCGCGACGTAATTTCATTTGTAAACCACATAATCGAAGCTTCGGCAAACAAGTCTTCCTTTTCGTTTGATGTTATCCGGAAAGCTGAAATTCCATACTCGAAAGACAGATTACAAGCCATCGAGGATGAATGGGGAGAAAATTATGGTGAAATTCAGAATCTTTTCAAATTCTTGTACGGAAAGTTTAATGGTTTCAATTTCAAAAATATCAAGGAAGACGATTTCACAAGTATATTACTTGATGACAAAGCGAGTCAAACCTATAAAGGCGAACTGAGTGATGTTATTGTCAAATGGCAAAAAAATCAAATACCTTTTTCTGTTTTTTTAAAACAAGTCATTTATCTTTTATACATGTTTGGAATAATTGGAATCAAAAGAAGTCCTACTCATCCTATTGAATTCTTTTATGAGGATAATACATCCATTACATTAACAGATATTACTAACGACTGCAAAATTTATATCCACAAGGCTTTTTATTCAGCGTTAAAAATCAATACTAAAGATCAAGAACAAACACACTATTAGTTTTTACCACCGCCCAGTCAGGCGTCCACGCCTGACTGTAAACATTTGTCAGCGTCCACGCTGACGTGAATGACGAACTAATTTAAAGAGCTTCTATTCCGCGTAGTTTAAGCGTGGACGCCTAAAATGTAGCCGGGTGTGGTTGACTTAATTATTTCATATTCCTTAATCTGCTACTGAATAATCACCCGCTTAAAATACCATCCCTTCGGGTCAACCACCGGCTGCGTTTTACTTATAATTTTAAAAGGTGTGCTTTTATTAGCAGCTATGGTGGTATGTAAAATTCCCTTATCTGTTAAAATATCTACCGGTAGCTCCATCGGGCTGTTTTTTATGCTGAGGATATAGGTATCGGGCCGGGTGCGTTTCAGTTCGAAATCCATGGTGTTGGTGGTCCTCAAATAAAAATCGAACAAGGCATCCAGGTTGCGGCCCGATTGCTTGTTGAAGAACGCCTGCACATCCTGCGTGGTGAAGAACTGGTTGTAGGGGTATTTTACATCGGTTGCAAACTTTTTTAGCGCCGGGAAAAACACGCTGTCGCCCAGTACATGCCTCAGGGTATGCATAAAAAACGATCCCTTGGCGTATACATCGCCGCTATACACCACGGCCATATCAAGCCCCTCGCCCTGCACCGCAGGTTTTAGCCCGCGTATACCCGCCCGCTGCGATACCATTACAGAATCGTACGCGGCCTCTCCCATGGTTTCCTTAAAAAACAGCGCCTCGGCGTAGGTGTTTATGCCTTCCTGTATCCACATGTGCGCCCAATCTTTATTGGTGATCTTGTTGGCCCACCACTCGTGCCCAAACTCGTGGAACAGGTTTGCCGAATAATCGAGCCCGCCCGGGTATTTATCGTATTTAAACTTATCGCCATAAGTTACCATGGTTTGGTGCTCCATTCCCGGATTGGGCACTTCGGCAATGCCTATCTTTTCTTTTATCCAGGGGTATTCGCCAAAGTATTTTTCCAGGATGCGGGTATCGCGTGCGCGGATATCTATCACGTGGTTAGCGTGGGCGGTATCCTCCTCCAGCACGTAAAACTGGATGGGTACGGTATGCCCGGCTACCGTGGTATAAGGGCGACTGTATACTTTGTATTTGGCAATATTGAACACCACGCAATAGTTGCTAATGGTGTAGTTGGTTTTCCAATGCCAGGTAGCTTTATCCTTGCCCACATTTTTTACGCCCTGCAACAGGCCCGGGCCGGCTACCGAAAGCCCCTTGGGGATGGTAATAAACATATCCACACCTTCGTTGGGTTCATCGCTGGGGTGGTCTTTACAGGGGAAATAAACCTGCGCGCCCTGTAGCTGGCAATTGATAACTACCCAGGGGTTGCCGGCCTTATCGGCCGTCCAGGTGAAGCCTCCCTGCCATGGTGGCCTTACCGCAACGGGTGGTTCGCCGCCATAATTAATGCGGATTAGGTGTTTGCCCGCAGCGTAACCCGCTTTGTTGATGATGAAGATAGAATCGCCCTTTTGCTGAAAGGAGGCGTTAGCTTTATCCACCAGTATTTTATGCACGCTGAGGAGGTGCACCAGATCGAACAATAAAGTATCCGTCGGTTTGGAAAGGATAAGGCTGATCTCGTTGTAGCCATCGATGCTCTTTTTGGGGATATCTACATCCAGCGCAATGGTATAATGGCGGATATCCATAATGGTCTGCAGGGGGCGCAACTTGCCGCCCGCGCTCATGTATTTGATGTCGCGGTTTTGGGCAGAAACATGGCTGGTTGCCAATAATAGGATAAGGTAAAACAGTTGCCGGGCGGTTTTCATGTTAAGGCTTTTAAGGCAACAAAATAGGTATTTGTGGTGGGATTGGAAAGGGTGACTTTGCTTAGTGCCCGGTGATCTTACTTAAGCTTGAGCCCTTACAAGCAGCATAGCAATAATTATGGGTATGATAAAACTGCCTATCGAAAATAAAAAATACCACAAGTAGAGTTTACCATTGTGATACTTATAATTCTTTACTAAACTTTCATATCTCTCTTTATAGATAATTAGAAAATAATTCAAAATTATAAAAGGAATAAGAAGGCTGATTGAATACGACAAAAAAGCATTAAGCAGTTTTATTGAGAAAATGTTTATACTGATGAATATGGGTATATGGCACCAAAAGGATATCGTTAAAAGATTAAGCCCCTGACATAAAGACATTGGTATGAGCGTATAAATTTTCCAATTTCGCCGTTCGCCGTTAGTGCTTTTTTCCCAAACAACTGCGTCAGTCCAAATTTTATAATAAATATTTTCCATCAAAAAAGCCACCTGTTGGGTGGCTTAAATGTATAAATATTTTTTGTCCCCGCCGGGTCTCGCGATAGCGAACCCGGCGGTTCCTCAATGCCGAATTTCTTGTTACAAAGTCCTTACCCAAATATTGCGGTAGCTGATGGGTTTGCTTGGGTCGCCGTGTGATTGTAGTTTGATAGGCGCAGCACCATGCTTGCGGTATTGTGGCGCACCAATGTATGGGGTATCGCCCTTCAATTCGTAGTTGTTTTGTACCAGCGCACCATTATGGATAGCAGTTACCCTTGCCGGGGTTTTGATGGTACCATCCTCGTTAAAACGGGGCGCAGTCCAAACCACATCGTAGGTATTCCATTCGCCCGGCGGGCGGCAGGCATTTACCAGTGGCGGCGATTGCTTGTACATGCTGCCCGCCTGGCCATTGGTGTAGGTTTTATTATTGTAATTATCCAACACTTGCAATTCGTAACCGCCGGCACCCCATGGCAGGGCGGCTAAAAATATACCGCTGTTGCCGCGCCCCTGGCCGCTGCCCTGGATATCGGCAGGGATGCGGTACTCGATGTGCAGCTGAAAATCGGTGAATTTGCGTTTGGTGCATATATCGCCATTTTTTTTATTTACGGTGATAACCCCATCAGCCACATCCCATTTTTTGGCAGCGGTGGAGTCGTTTACCAAAATCCATTCGTCCAGGTTTTTCCCGCCGAATAAAACAATAGCGTCTGAGGGTGCATCGGCAGCCGTTTTGCCCGGGCTAACCACAGCCGGCACGGGGGTATAAAATTCAGTGTCTTCGGGTTTGGCATTTTGTGCATTTGCGCCAAAAGTTGCCCCGGCAAGCAGTGCTGTTATTACAAAAAAGTGTCTCATATTTTTGATGATAAATGATATGTTTAATAAAAAGTACCCGGGCTAAAAAAACTCCCGAAAACCACAGAAAAGCACCGAAAAACCTCCGAAAAACGCCGATTTATGCAAACTGCGTTTTGCCTGTACGAAACTGTGCGAATCTGTACGAAACTGTACGAAATTGTACGAATCTGTGCGAAACTGTACGATTTGTACGAAATTGTACGAGGCTGTACGAACTGTACGGTTCGTACAACCTTTAGGCCTATTTTAATGATCTTATCCAGGTAGCTATCTTCCTGGCATCCGGTTCTGTAACCTGCGGCATCGGTGGCATTGGGGTACTGTAATCAGGCCAATGCTCCGGCTTCGGGTTCTTTATCAGCGCCATGATCTGTGCCACGCTGTAATTGCGTTTTGCTACGTCCTTAAATGCCGGCCCAACCTGCTTAACGTTAGGGTTATGGCAGGACGAACAAGTGTTTTTAGCTAACAAGGGCTTAATTTCCTCGTAAGTAAGCGCTTTTGCTGGTATTGCCGCGGCCTTTGCAGTGGTTGCTTTAACAGCGGCCGGTTTGTCTGCTGCAACGGCTTTCAGCGAGTTTTTTGTGCTGACTTCGCTCATGCTTAATTTTTTCCCTTCGGGGATATTGTTCAGGGTATAGTAAGCAGTTGGGTGTACCAGGTTAAAGTAGTTCTCCTTATCGCGGATGCCATCCAGCGTAATGGTATGGATATAGCGCTCGCGCAGGTTGCTTACTACAATACGTGCTTTCAGCCCGTCTTCAGACACCTTAACGCCTGTGATATTGCATTTTTGGTTGTTCACTGGCGGGCTGCCATATACGCCGTGGTATTTATAAATGTAGCTTTCTACCGAGTATGAGGCAATATCTTCTGCTACTTTCTTATCAACCGGTTTGGTAAATTCAACCTCAAAACCATCGGGCATGGCACGTATGGCACGCATTTCAAACGGGATCTGGTTGTTCCAAATCAAACGTTGCAAGCCCATAGTAGCCTCCCCTGCAGAGCCCCAACCCCTATTGGTTTCACCTGCTGCCAGGGAGCCATCAGGCAACCAGGCCAACCGCACCACTCCCGACTGGAAGCCGCTGCGGAAAGCCCATGCAGCACCCTGGTATTCGCCATTTACTTTTTCGAGGAACACCCTGTCTACCATGCTTTGCCCCTGGTCGCACACCAATAGCTGCTCTGCAAACGGGCCAAAAACGCCATCAGGTATCTTCACAATCTCGGAGTTGGAGATACCTAAGATACCATGCGGCAGCCAAACGGTAGGCAACTGCAACTCGGGAATTTCTTTTTTTGCCTCAAATTCAGTTTTAAATTTCTCGTTTACAATATTTTGTGGCTTAAACGGCTGCCCGTTCTTATCAAATTCTATACGGGGGTTATTGGTAGCAAAGAATTTTTCCTGTGTTAGTTTCAGTGGCGAATTTGGCAGGTTGGTCCATACCAGGCTCGCGGGATGGCCCATAAATGCGCCCTTGGTAACCTGCATAATACTGCCCGAGCCTACCCAATCGCCCTGGTTATCGCTATACCAAAGCTGCCCGTCGATCATACTGATACCGCAAGGCGAGCGCAAACCTGCCGCCCATGGCGTAACCTTACCATCTTCGGTAATATTCAGCGCCCAACCGCGGTAGGGAACCATACTTTTTGGGTGCCACCAATCCGGCGGGAAACCGAGGTTAAGTGTTACAAAGAAAGATCCATCCGGCGCAATTTTAGGCCCGAAGCTGTATTCGTGGTAATTGCCCGACAGTGGCCAGGCGTAAACGGTTTCAAACACATCGGCTTTGCCATCCATATTGGTATCTACTAACTTGGTTAGCTCACCGCGTTGTACAACGTATAAAGCACCGTCTTTGTAGGCAGCGCCTAACACCTCGTGCAATCCCGATGCAAATTTCCGGAAGAATGGGTGCTGGCTGGTGGGGTTCTCCACAATAAAAATATCGCCGCGGCGGGTAGTTACCGCTAAACTGCCATTGGGCAGGGTGCATAAACCACCAACCTCTAATATGGTACCTTCGGGTGCGGGTACCTTCATTATCTTAAAAAAGTCGTCTTCCTTAGGCGACTCGGCCTGCGCAAAAGCCTGCTGCATAGCCGATAGCATAACAATGCCTATAACTAATATAAATTTCATGGCTGTTTTTACCTTTAAAAATCTTCCAACTTCTTTATCCTTTCCAACAATTAATAAATCCTTCATATCCGGTTCTTAAAAAATGATAGAATAGGTTACTTTCTTTTGAATAGGTATCACCAGTTCTTGCATGCCGCCCGATGTGCGTACTGTTGGCTTGCCATCGTTGCCTTCATCTACCCGGATATAATACTGGTCGTCGATACTGTATAAACTCCCTTTCAGCAATTCTATTTTACCACCCTGCGCCAGGCGTACGGATAGGCCTGCTACCGGGCTTACTATATTTACCTCCCGGTGAAGCCCTTGTCCGCCTGGCATAACAGTACTGGCATCAGTTACCACAGTACCGTATAAGGTATATTTAAACGTAGGCCGGCCATCAGCATCCAGTGTATAACCTTTTGGTTTGTAGCCGGTGCCGTTGGTATCTGCCGGCCACGCTGCATCGGCAGTGGCCAGTTTTGCAATACCCGGTGCGGGTTTGCCAAAATATTGAACCGAACCGGCAGGTTTCGATGATCCGTCGCCCCGTTCGTGCCACATAGGTGTAGCATCCAGGAAACCGCCGCGCCATATCTGCACAATCATGCCCTTATCCGCGTCATATGTATAATGCAGTTGTTCAACACTACCAACGCCGATGCCGTGCGTAACGCGTATACCGCCGGGTACGTCGGTAAAGCTGCGGAGGATGACATTTTCGGGGGCATTGATAAGGATAGGGTCTATCGCATCGTTAGAACTTACATTGCCATCGCTTAGCAGGTACTCACGTACACCCGGGCCAGAAACCGTAAGCCCCAGGGCAGCTTTTGCCCAGTCGATATACTTACTGTAGAATATTTCGAAAGGCAGGTCTCCGGCCGGCAGTTGCACCGATCCGCTCCCTCTAAAACCCGATGCGGATACTGCCGGTGCGCCGTTGATACGTAATGCGCCTTTACCACCCGGTACACTTAATTTAAAAGTATACTCGCCTGCTTCGTTAACATGGATGGTACCTGTGTATTTTAATAAAAACAGATTGGCCGGTTTTACCTCGTTGGAGGTAAGCATGGGGGTAGTGCCCTCTGCATCCGCCTTTAAGGTTTTATAATCAGGTTCAGCATTAAAGTTGCCTTTGTAAACTGTGTATTTGAGGTTTGTTACCGTAGGGTGTGGTTTGTTAAAATTGGTGTAGCTGATATTTTTAAAAGCCACCGCACCGTGATCACCTTGAAGGCGTAGCGGGCCAAGGGGGCCTTCCTTAGCGTCAAAAGAGCCGCGGGTTGGTCCGGATAGTTCTACATTTTCCTGTATCAGTACACCATTAAGCAATACATACAGTACTTTGGCGTTGGCTATTTTTACGCCCTTATCGTCAAACTTTGGGGCTTGGAAGGATATGCGTATGTGCTGCCACAAGCCGGGCGCTCGACTGGCGTTTTGCCTTGGCGCATGGCCCTCGTAACCTTTTTGGCCATCAGGTTTACTATCGTCCCACCGCTCGTAAATGCCCCCGTTATCGCTCGATTTTGGGTTTACCGTACCCCAGCTATCCAGCAGTTGTATCTCGTAACGTCCCTGCAGGTAAATGCCTGAGTTTGCTCCTTTGGCCATGGTGTAATCCATTTCCACGTCGATATCTCCATGCTGGAGATCGAAATAAAGATCGTGACCGGGGTTTTTCTCGTCCACTTTGTTTACCAGTACGCCGGTTCCCTGCGTTAGGTTAAATTCGTTGGTCTTGTCCAAATCGGCATGTACGCCGCCGGCAATTTCCCAGTTTTTTGGGGGAGCTGTAAAGGCAGACAGGTTACCTAACGATACCTGGCTGGCTAAAGTTTGTGCACTGGCAGGCTGAACACCTAATGCGTAAACAAGCAATAAAGCAATGCCGGCCACTTTGTAAATTTTCTTATTCATTTTAGTTAATTTGGCGGTAAAGGGGTTAAAAAAGCACGCCGTAATAAATTAAGTTTATTTGCTTCAAATATAATAAAACAATCGATTGCACATAATTATTTTGCGCTTCGCGAATGGCCAAAATTGTCAAAAATGGTAATATTTGCTATATCGCTCCCGATAGTTATAAACCTTGCTGATTGGGAGAGGAAAGATGCTCCAAAATAGAACTCTTGTTTTTCGGTTTTACCATTTTTATATTTAATCAAAGCATAAGCATCCCCCGGATTAACGGTTAGGACGGGTGCAGTAGATTTCCATTTAAACATCTTCATCACATCATTATTTTGGCTGGCGGCCAATAGCAAACGCCCTTTGTTATCCCTAAGTTTTACCAGTGCTTTGCCATTACCGGGAATGTAAATGCCGCTTTGCAGGATGCTGAGTGGTTTAAACCCTCCTTTACCGTCGCCTTTCAACATCAACCCATTAAGTGCATCGTAACGGCCGATGGATGCCTCGGTACCAAAATCGTTGCCATTCATCACCACATCCAGGTTGCCGTCACCATCAAAATCGCCTGTTTCCATCCCGTTCAAAACAGATACTTGCGCCTCAACAGGTAAAGGTATTAGCGCGAACTTGCCGTTTCCATCGTTTCGGATATAACATGATTTTAGCATATTGGCTTTTAACCGGAGTGCGCCTTTGCGCTGTTCGGGCGTTAAAATATCGTCCATAGTAGCCGTAGCGTACGATTTAAAGTTGGTGTACTTCTTTTTCATGCTGATCATTTGTTTCAACATGTCGTCGCGCCCCTGAACCGGGAATTCTTTTCGCTCGCCGTTTTTATCTAACAGGAATATCGACGGGATGGCACTATAGGCACCGCTCTTATCAAAATCTTTTGCTGTAATGTAAACCGGGTATTCGTCGCTGGCTTGTATAAGGCTGTTTTGCCCAACGTTGCCCACAATGTAATCTATACGCCCGGTATGCCTGAAATCGCCCGCGGTAATAGAGTTCCACCAGCCCAGCTTTCCGGCAATACCGGTATCCGGCGTAACATTTACAAATTTGCCATGCTGGTTTTTGAGGAACGTAACAGGCATCCACTCGCCGGCCATTACCAGGTC
Organism: uncultured Mucilaginibacter sp.; assembly: GCF_946481715.1. The sequence goes on from NZ_CAMLOV010000091.1 coordinate 14,181, forward strand.
GGGCCAGCCGTCGTTGTCAAAATCAGTGAAAAGAGCATCGCAAACCAGCCCGAGATCTTTTAGCTGCGGGGCAACTTCGGCGGTAACATCTGTAAATTTAGCATGCCCGTTTTGGCTGTCATTTCTTAAGATCACGCTGCTTACCGGTTTTGGGTATTCCCATGGTTTTACCCTGCCGGAAACAAACAGGTCCAGTTTGCCATCTTTATTGTAATCGAACGCACGGACGCATAGTTTGCTGGTGTAGTTGGATGGTACTGCATCTTTCGCAGCAGCGAAATTACCCTTGCCATCGTTCAGGTACAGCCTGTCCTGATACTCAGGGTCATTTGGCGCAGCTTCGTAACCGCCACTCGCTATATATAGGTCCAGTTTGCCGTCACCATTAGCATCAAACAGCAACATGCCGGCATCTTTAAAAATAATTGGCGGGAATGTTGTACCCGGAAGCAAATTGCGTTGCCTGAATTTTCCGTTTGGCAACTGAAAAAATACTTTGGCCTGGTTGTAAGAGTCGCCGCCTACCACCATATCATCCAACCCGTCGTTGTCGATATCGCCAACGGCCAAAGCGGGTGCGTAATCTGACAGTTTATGCGGTAGTAGCTTCTGAATATTAAAATCGATAAAAGATGCCGATATGTGTGTGTAATGCATATCTACCGAATCTGTCACTTCTGTAAATAATGACTTGGTATCAACCAGTGGCTGCGCGTCTGAATAACTGCTCTGCGCGCTAACAATGTTTGCTACTATTTTCTGATTGGCTTTTACATTAAAAAGTGTTTGCTTTTTTCCGTTGGGCCATTTTACTACTACCGAATCTGCCCTGTTTATTTTGCCCAGGCCAAAATGGGCGATATTCTCCATCGACGATAAATACCCGCGGTAAGGCGTATTTTCGTACACCTGCTGCTTGCCATTATCATAATAGATATTAACAATGGCGCCCAACCCGTTTAGGTTTTGCTTGCCGCCCTTAAAAGCTACCTGCAGGTAATTTTGGGCAGAAAGATTCTTTTCATCATCTCGCGACGTGTTGCGGTATACCAGCGCCTCATCATTTATATTGTTGATCACCATGTCCATCGCTCCATCGTTGTCCAAATCGGCATAAACGGCACCATTGCTAAAAGTAGGAATATCCAGCCCCCACTCCTTGCTTACATCTTTAAAGGTTAGGTCGCCATTGTTTTGGAAAGCGTAATTAGGTATTTTAATTTCGGGGATCTGCTTCAGCACCGTTTCTTTGGATGCTACGGCGTAGGCTTGTTGCCTGTATATCATAAAATCCCTGTCGGAAACGTCCTTGGGGAAGCCGTTAGTAATAAGCATATCGCGGTAGCCATCGTTATCAAAATCGGCCAATAACGGGGTCCAGCTCCAGTCAGTTTGGGCTATGCCACTTAAAAACCCAATTTCGCTAAAGGCCGGGCTGCCAATTTTGCCCTGCTGCCCTAAACGCGGGCCACAATTTAGCTGCAAGGTATTACGTACATATTGGTACTGGTAACCAAAGGCATCAAAGTTTTGATAAGTTTGATAACTGCTTGGCCCAAGCATCATTTTTTTACGGTAATTGTCAGCCGGGTTCATATCCAGCTCTACCACATCGGCAAGGCCGTCGTTATTAATATCGGTTACATCCTGCCCCATCGAGTTTAGCGATGTGTGCTTAAAATATTCTTTCGAACGGTCGGTAAAAGTACCGTCGTGGTTATTGATGTATAAAAGGTTATTGGAGATAAAATCGTCGGATACGTAAATATCTTTCCAACCATCGCCATTAAAATCTACTGTTGAAGCACCATGCCCAAAACCGCTTATGGTAACGCCCGACTGAGTGGTTACATCGGTATAAACGGGATGGCGCAAGGCCTCGTTCCAATCGTTTCGGAATAATCTCCCGGTAATAATATGCGGGCCGCGGTTAATTGCCGGGCCAAAAACATTAGGGTTGTACGTTGAACTGGCGTTATTAACGGTGAGGTACATATCCATGTCGCCATCGTTATCATAATCAAAAAAGCTGGCCATGGTAGATTGTGTGCCCGCCTGCAAATTGTATTCTTTGGCCATATCTTTAAAGTGCGGCACCTTATCTTCATCCAACCCCTGATTTATGTAAAGCAGGTTGTACCGTTTGGTAGAATCGGCATAAATGGTATTACAAACGTAAATATCCAATAGCCCATCATTGTTGATATCCACTACAGCAACGCCACGGCTCCATCGGCCATTGCCATTAACGCCGGCGGTTTCTGTAATATCCGTAAACTTAAAATCCCCCTTATTGAGGTATAATTTACTGGGAACCATATTGCCGGTGAAGTATAAGTCCTGTAACCCATCGTTATTAAAATCGCCAACGCCAACGCCACCTCCGTTGTAGATATTAACAACATCCAAAGGGTTGATGGAATCATTCTCGGTGATTTGGTTTTTAAAATCGATACCGGAATGCGAAGAGGATATTTGCTGAAAGCGGGTTGTTTTATTTTTACAGGAAAACAAGCAGCACACACCTATTAAAACAAAAAAACTGTAAAAAATTCTCATAAAGCGTACATGGATTTTACCAATACTAAATGTATAGCCCGCAGGGAGTTTTGCATCTGTTTGGACAAACTTTTTATCAATCAAAAAGAGGCCTTCCCTTTTCAGGGAAAGCCTCTTTTTGGTATTAACTCTTTTTATTGGTACGCAGGGTTTTGGGTAAGGTTTGGATTTAACCCTATCGCTTGCTGCGGAATTGGTAAAATATCGCGCCCTTCGGGCAGCGTAGTAATGTAAACACCGTGTGGTTTGCCATCGGCAGTTGGGCCGAATTTAAAAGGCTGCGGAGTTGAACTTGCATCGGTGCCATAAGCAGCTTTTATAAATGCTGATGCTACACCCGGGCCTGCGCGGCGCAAATCGTAAAATACAGAGTATTCTGCGGTAAGCTCGTGCCTGTATTCGCTCAATACCATTTGCAGCGGATCGGTAATTGGTGCGGCCGCTGTACCATCGTACTTTAATCCGTCCTGCATCACTGCCGGCGCAATGCCACCAAATGCACGGTCTCTCACAATTTTAAGGTCGGCAAGTCCACCGGCCACATCGCCTGTGCGGATCTTACATTCTGCGCGGCTCAATAAAACTTCTGCATAGCGCATCAGTATCTGGTTTTGAGAACCAAATATTACCTGTGAGCCAGTACTACCGGTTAATTGCGGATCGCGCCATTTTTTGGCGTTATAATAACCCGAACGTAATTGATCTGATAAACCAAACCATGGTTTGGTAAGCGTACCAACTGTGTTGATAATGGTACCGTTATCTGCTTTGTAACGGTCGTTACCGCTTGCAAAGCCGGCAGTTACGTTAGGATAGCCTTTTATACCACCCCATTTAGCAATAATGCCGGGGCTTTTAATTTCGTCGCCAGGGCCTACAATGGTAGCCTCTTTACGTTTATCGCCAGCCTGGTAAGAATACCAAAGGTTAGGGTTTGCGTAATCATAACCGAAGCCTGATATTTCTTCGGGCCAGCTAAAGTCGTCTATCCAGGCAACTTCGCCGCCATTTTGCCATCCGCCGTCCCAGCTTTGTGAACCGGATACTTCAAACTGGATCTCGAATATCGATTCATCGTTATTTTGATTACCGAATTCGTGTACATCCATAAAAGTTGGCAACAAATGGTAGTTATTGGTCAACTCGGGGTTATTGAAAGCCGTTAAAGCAGCAGCGTAATCCTTCAACCACATTTGCGCAGCACCTTCGTAAGCAAACGCAGCGCCTTTTGTAGCGCGGCCTAAATCAGCTGCAGGCAGTGTTGATTTAGACAGCAGCAAGCCTTCTGCCAGTTTCATATCAGCAACTACTTGTTTAAATACCTCATCCTGTGTGCTGCGTGGTGTTAAACCATCAGTAACGGACTTTAACTCTAATGGCACACCGCCAAAAGAACCGGCAAGGTAATAATAAGTCATACCGCGCAGGAAGTAGGCTTCGCCAGTAAGGCGGTCTGCTAAGGCTGCAGTTACTATACCTTTTTCTTTAGCTGTAGCAATAATACCAAATGCAGCGTTAGCACGTGCAATGCTAATATAAGCGTTGTTCCAAAGTGTAGAAAGCGCACCAAAGCTGGAGTTGATCTGGTAGTTATTCCATGCTACATCCGCCCCGTAATTGTAAAAATCGTGCGTTTGGAAGTTTGCGTAATACCAGATTGCTTTTTTAAGCAGGTCGCTGTTTTGATAACCATCGTAAATACTGTTTACCAGTGCAACAACGTCTCCTGATTTTTGGAAAGTAGCTTCAGCGGTAGATTTAAATCGATTGGTTTGCGACAAAAAGTCCTTTTTACACGCCAGTGGCATCATCAATGCTGCCGACAGTGCTATAAGGGTAAAGGTTTTCTTGTTAATTTTCATATCGTTAATATTTTATCTTCTTATTTAAAAGTTACGTTTAAGCCCACGGTGTAAAATTTAGAACCCGGATAAGTGCCGTTATCTATACCATTTTGTGTAGGGTTACCACCTTGTATACCAATTTCCGGGTCAAGGCCTGTGTAACTTGTAATTGTGAAGAGGTTTTGAGTTGAAACATATAACCTTACTTTAGCTACGTTAACCTTATCTGTGATGAATTTAGGCAACGTGTAACCAACTGTAACGTTTTTCAATTTAAGGAAGCTGCCGTTCTCTATCCAGGTGCTTGATGGTACGTTGCTCAGGATCTGCGCATCGCTATAAGTAGCCCTTGTATAAACGTTTGATGGGTTTGTAGAGGTCCAACGGTTTTGGTAATACTGTAAGCTTACGTTTTCAACACCTACGAAGCCCCTGTTCTGGAAGCTTTGTAGCGAGCTTTGCTGATAGTTAAGTATCTTGTTGCCATATACGCCATAGAAGTAAGCGTTAAAATCAAACGCGCGGTAAGAAAGATCAAGGTTTAAACCGCCATAGAACTTAGGTAGCGGGCTGCCCAGGTTCACCTGATCGTCTACAGTTACGTGGCCGTCGCCATTGGTGTCTTCAAAGTAACGGTCGCCGGCAGATGTAGCTACCTGGTAGTAATATGGGTTAGATGGAAATTTAGCTGCTGCTGAAGCGTTAAGAGCTGCAACCTCGGCTTGTGACTGGAAAATCCCTCTGGTTTTGTAACCATAGAAAGAACCCACTGGCTGGCCGATATAAGTTCTGGTAAAGTCGCTGCCCCATCCTGGGCCGGTTAAACCTAAACCACCAAAATTGCTAACAAAATCGGTACCCGATGTGATACTGGTAAGTCTGTTTTTTATTGCTGACATGGTTAAAGAGACACCGTAATGAACCTCGTTTATAGTGTGCTTGTAGTTCACGCCAATTTCGATACCCTTATTCTCCATGCTACCAACGTTGCGGGTAATGAAATTATACCCCGATTGAGCAGGAGCTGCCAAGGTTAGCAAGAAGTCTTTAGAATCCCTTTTAAACCAGTCAATGGTAAAATTTAAATCACCGTTAAGGAAAGATATGTCCATACCGATATCGGTTTGGTAATCGGTTTCCCAACGCAGTTTATCGTTTGCAGGCTGGCTTTGTGCAATACCGCTCTGGTATAACTTATTGAAGGGATAACCTAAGTTCCCGCTGCTTGCTGCAGGTAAACCGGTTGAATACAGTGCCTGGTACTGGAATGCGCCGATAGAGCCCTGGTTACCAACTTTACCATAACTACCCCTGAATTTCAGGTCGGTTAACCAATTAACGTTTTTAAGGAAAGGCTCTTCTTTAGCTCTCCAGGTGGCACCGGCTACCGGGAACACACCATATTTGTGGCCTTCATCAAATTTTGATGAACCATCGCGCCTTACCGTACCGTTAATAGAGTACCTATCCATAAAGCGATAAGTTAGCCTACCGAATTGAGACGCCAAAGTGTAAATGGTTTTACCATTACCTTCAACGTCGTACTGGCGGTTGGTACCTTGTGCCAAATCACGGATAACGCTGTTTGGCGGGATAACGGAACCACCATTCGCTGTGAACGATGTGCTTTGCTCAGAAACGCCACCAACAAAACTTATAGCATGCTGGCCAAAAGTCTTATCATAAGACAAGGTGTTTTCCCAAAGCCACTCGAATGTATTGTTCTGGCGCTGGCTGTAAAGTGCATTGGTTGGAACCGCGCCCGGGTACTGCTGCTGTATACGTGTATCTTCCGGTTGGAAGAAAGAACCAGCGTAGGTATTAAGCCTTACACCTGCGTTGGTTTTGATCTTAAGCCCGTCGATAATAGTTGCTTCTAACGACGAATTGGTTAAGAAAAGGTTACCGATGTTTTCGTATTCATTCGTTTCTATAGAATATAACGGGTTGTTATATTTTGCGGTGTAGGTATTTATTGGATTGTAAAAGCCATAGTTGCCGTTAGCGTCTTTAATTTGGCTGGTTGCACTGTTGCCACCATCTAAAGTTGGGATAAGCTGGGTTAAATTACCCAACGCGCCGGTACCGAATGGATTATTGCTGGTTTGATAAGTGTATTTGGCACTGGTGGCAGATTTTAACCATTTTGTTGCCTGGTAATCTAAATTAAGGCCCAGCGTAACTCTTTTAAAGTACGAGCCCACTACAATACCTTTTTGATCGTAATAACCAATAGAAGCTGCAGATTGAACTTTATCGCTACCACCGCGTATTGCAATACTGTAGCTTTGGGTTTTACCAGTGCGGTAAAGCGCATCCTGCCAATCGGCAGTGGTAAGCGAACCCGGGTTGCGCCAGTTAGCTAATTCCTGAAAATTCTGATCTGCGTCACCAATTTCGTTGGCCAGTGTAGCCCATTGCTGTGCGTTCAAAAGATCATATTTCTTTGGTTGCGCCTGGAAAGAGTTGTAAGCATCAACAGATAACTGTACACCGTCTTTTCTTCCTTTTTTGGTAGTAATGATAACAACACCATTTGCACCGCGGATACCGTA
>NZ_CAMLOV010000092.1 GCF_946481715.1 uncultured Mucilaginibacter sp.
AAAGCCCAATCCTACCTTACGCAATGTCGCGCGGAATGATAGCGATGATCGACGAAGCAAGAAAACAAGTGGGGCTGAAGTATATTGGCGAATAAACGAAATCTCCTATCTCAGGTATCGCGTTCTAATTAGCGCAGCCTATCTGCCGATCTTACCAGTTTCTCGTCCCTTTGTATCGCTTTAAAAGCGAAGATGATGAGGATGATGCTCAGCGAGGTAAGGAATAGCCCTACGCCCATGTTTTTATATTCCAGCGTGATGCCGCCCACAACATTTTTAACGGTTTGCGCCATCCAAAAGCTGTAGCCAATTAATGCCAGTATAGCTATATAGCAGAAGTTTATTTGCTTTTTGCGGTTTTTGTACAGGAAAATAACAGCAAGCGGAACCAGGGCGATGATGGCGGTTACTGCGGTTAGCGCGGTAAAGGTTACGATATGTTTTTCCTGCCCGTTTAAAATTTCGTAAATGCCGGTTACCGTTATGTTCACCAACTTGCCGTCAACATAAATATTATGTGCCAGCGGAAATAGGAACAAGCCGAACATGACAATAGAGGCGGCCAGGAGGTAGATACTTTGTATTCGTTGTAACATGGGTAAACTATTATATGGCCAAAGATAGGATTGTTTGGTTATTTTAGCATTTGGTATTAGTGCATTTCATGTAAAATTAATTACATATGAATTTTGATAAAAGGGCATACTTTGGGGCGTTGGCATTACTTTTATTTATTGGTTGCAGCAAGACTCCGGCAACTGTGCAGGTAAAAAAGCTCCAGTCACCAAATCCTACCAGCCGGTTATTCAAAATGCCTGCTAAACAGCTGCACGATACGCTGCTGGCCCTATTTGATTTCGGCCAACAATACGACAACCCCACGCTGAAAACAATATTCATGGACGCGGTTTTAGAAGACACCACGAATAAAATGCAAGCTACATTCAGTACAGAAACATCTGCCGGGCCAGTGTTCTCAGAAGCATATTTTGCAGAGCCAGGAACTAAAAACGACATATACATAACAACAATGGCAAGTTACTGGTATTCGCCCATGTATTTTGCTGATGACAAGCCGCTTAAATACACCTCTGCATTTGCTTTTAAATTAAAGGAACTGTCGAAAGACTCCACTTTGCTTTCCGTAGTGGCTATAAACCCCGAAATTGTTAACGGCACAAAGTGTTGTGGCCCTCATGGCAATTACTCCATAACGCAGAAAGTAAAACCCACAAGTGTCGAAGAATATACCCTGATAATGTTTGTGGCGCAAAAGCTTGGGATAAAAGATATGCCCGCGCTAAAATTACCGAGATAGAACAAGTTAAATTGCAGCAACTTATTATCCTTGGTAGCTACTGATTGTTACCTTTGCTTCGTGGCAACTACCCAACGTTATTTTCTCGAACTGGCTTACGATGGCACCAAATACCATGGTTGGCAGGTGCAGCAAAATGCCATAAGCGTTCAGGAATTGCTGAATAAAGCCCTCTCAACCTTACTGCGCCAGCCCATCGAAACCACGGGCTGCGGCCGCACGGATACCGGGGTGCATGCTAAAGAGTATTTTGCGCATTTCGATACCGATAAATCCGAAATCGAAATTCCGAAATTCGAAATTAGTTTAAATGCATTGCTCCCCCACGATATCGCCATAAAAAATATTATCCCGGTACACCCCGAAGCGCACGCCCGTTTTGATGCTACCTTACGTTCTTACGAATACCACATCCATTTTGAAAAAGACCCTTTTTTAAACGGATATTCGTGGTTGCTGCGCGATAAGCCCAACCTGGAATTGATGAACCAGGCGGCAGCAATTATCATGGAATATTCAGATTTTAGTTGTTTCAGTAAATCTAATACGCAGGTTAAAACCAATAATTGTAAAATTGTAAAAGCAGTTTGGGAACAAACCGAGAAAGGCATTGTATTTAAAATATCGGCCGACCGCTTTTTACGCAACATGGTACGGGCAATAGTAGGCACGCTCATCGCCATAGGCAAAGGCGAAATGGCGCCGGAGGGTATCCGCGATATCATCCAAAGCAAAAACCGCAGCAAGGCAGGCACCAGCGTACCGGCCTGCGGCTTGTATTTAACGGAGGTGAAGTACCCCTACCTGGCGCAAAAAGAGGATAAAGAACTTTAGTATAAATGGCAAAGGAATCAAACGATAGCAAGTCGACCAACCAACCTTCAGGAGGCAAGGTGGCTGCGCCGGTAGTTACCGGCAAGGCCTTCGACTGGCACTTGCTTAAGCGTATTATGCATTATGTAAAGCCGTACACTTCGGTTTTTGTGCTCGCTGCATTTCTAACTATTTTCTTGTCGGTTGTTGCCCTGATACAACCTATCCTAATCCAACTCACGCTGGACAAATACATCCTCGCTAATGATTACCACGGGTTGGTTTTTATGGTGGAGCTGATGATAGCACAACTTATTGTGCAAACCATAGCGCAGTATTACCAAACATACCTCACCAACTCACTCGGGCAATCCGTAATCCGCGATTTGCGGATAGATGTATTTAACCACATCACCAGCCTGCGCTTAAAATATTTCGACCGCACACCCATTGGCATGCTCATCACCCGTACCGTATCCGACCTGGAAACCATTGCCGATATTTTTTCGGAAGGGCTTATCTCCATCATGGGCGATATGCTATTGGTAGTTGCTGTTATTGGATACATGCTTTGGCAGGATTGGAAACTGGCGCTCATCACACTCATCCCGATGCCCTTCCTGTTTGCCTCCACCTATGTATTTAAAGAGGCCATTAAATCATCCTTCCAGGAGGTGCGTACGCAGGTAGCGCAACTGAATACCTTTTTGGCGGAACATATCAGTGGTATCAGCATTATCCAATACTTTGCCCGCGAGGAGCAGGAGATGCGCAAATTCCGCGCGGTAAACCAAAAGTACCGGGATGCCAATATCCGCTCTAACTGGTACTACTCTATCTTCTTCCCTGTGGTAGAAATTTTGTTCGCCATTTGCATGGCCCTGCTGGTTTGGTATGGCTGCAAACGGATACTGAACGACCAGCAAATGCATGCTATCTCTGCATCGCCGGGCGGTATAACGCCGGGCGTAATTACCGGGTTCATTGTGTTGCTCAACATGCTTTTCCGCCCCATACGCCAACTGGCAGATAAATTTAACACCCTGCAAATGGGCATGGTGGGTGCCGACAGGATTTTTAAAGTATTGGATACCGACGAAGTAGCAACCGACGATGGCAAGTTGGCCCCGCCTGCAATACAGGGCGACATTGAGTTTAAAGACGTTTGGTTTGCCTATAACGACGAGAACTGGGTGCTCAAAAACATCAACTTCCACATAAAACCCGGCGAAACGCTGGCTTTGGTAGGGGCAACAGGTGCAGGCAAATCATCCACCATTAACATCCTAAACCGCTTTTATGATATAGGCAAGGGTAGTGTTAAAGTTGACGGGCACGACATCCGCGATTACAAGGTAGATTACCTGCGCTCGAAAATTGCCACGGTGATACAGGACGTGTTTTTGTTTACCGATACCATTGGCAATAACATCGGCCTCAGCAATACCGAAATAACCCGCGAAGAGATCATCGCGGCAGCAAAGGATGTAGGCGCGCATGAGTTTATTGAACGCTTACCCGGCGGTTACGATTATAATGTGATGGAACGCGGCGCAACCCTATCTGCAGGGCAGGCGCAGCTGATATCTTTCATCCGTGCGTTGGTTTACAACCCGGCCATATTGGTACTGGATGAAGCAACCTCATCGGTAGATACCGAAACGGAATTGCTGATACAAACGGCCATTAACAAACTGATGCAGGGGCGCACCGCCATTGTAATAGCACACCGCTTATCTACCATACAAAATGCTGATAAGATCATCGTGTTAGACCACGGCGAGATCATGGAAAGCGGCACCCACCAGGAATTGCTGCGGATAGAGAACGGCTACTACCGCAAACTTTACGATCTGCAATTCAACTCGGCAGGTATAGCCAAGCCCATGATTTAATTATTTCGATTCCAGCCTGCGGGCATCATCGTCTGATGCATCCGGCTGATTTTCTTTCGGCGCGTCTTTAACCGGTTGCACGGGCTGTTCCCTGTTTTCATAATACTTGGCCACATTTTCCTGTTGCGGCTCATCGGCATGGTATTGTTTATCGCGGTCTTTCACAACGCTTTTATGCCCCTCATCATTTGGTCTGTTGGTAGGTGTATCTGATGGGGACGGTTTATCGTGGTCGTTTGCATGTTTTGTCATGATGAATTAACAGCAAATTTGGGTGTTTTGTTTATTGCCGCTAACCCGTTTTATACGAATGCCGCGTTAGCGATAGTAGTGGAAACCCCGGAATGGAGCAGCGCTTCTATCAGCGGCGCGTAATGAGGAGTTGGAACGAATAGCGCGGGCCGAAGGCAACGCCATAATAATCTTGAAGCCTCACGCACTTTATTTATTTAAAATTTATTTAAAAAAAGCGTCATTGCAAGGTACGAAGCAATCTCTACGTTTGACATGCGGATTTGCAAAGCCGCTCTACTAGCCGGGAGATTATTAATATTTTGATTTTTTCCTTACGGTATTAATGAGCTCCCTTCGGTCGGTTGCCTTCGTTCCCCGCAATGACGATGTGAAGATACACCGTTAATTATTGTTAATTATCCCGCATAAACTTTTACCTTTAGGGCAGGTTTGTTATTTTCGCAAACTGATGAATTGATGTGATGGGGTTGGGAGCTATCTCACATCTCGTGTCTCACATCTCATATCTAAACAGAATGGAAGAATTTGAAGCAAGCGAATCGGCAAAAAAAACCAAAACGATATACATATCTACCGTTTTTGGCATTGCCATGGTTTTATTGATGATAGGGCTGCTGGGGCTGATATTGGTGAAAGCAAACAACCTTTCGCGCTACGTAAAGGAAAACATTGTGCTTAATATTTTTATGGACGATGCCGCCCACGAAACCGATGTACTACAGTTTCAAAAACAGCTGGATGGCAACGCTATGGTTAAGCAAACCCAATACGTAAGTAAAGAATTGGCCGCACGCAACCTGCAAAAAGATTTGGGCGAGGATTTTGTGAAATTTTTGGGCTATAACCCGCTGTCGCAATCGCTGGATGTATACCTGAAGGCCGATTACGCCAACAACGCCGGCATAGATAAATTTAAGGCCGAATTGATGAAAAACCCTTTGGTGAAAGAGGTTAAATACCAGCAATCGCTGGTTGACCAAATGAACCAAAACCTTAAATCTATCATCCTGGTAATACTGGCATTTGCCGCTATATTTGTGGTACTCTCGGTAGCGTTGATCAATAACACCATCAGGCTGGCCATCTACTCGCAAAGGTTCCTTATAAAATCTATGCAATTGGTAGGTGCCACAAAAGGCTTTATCCGCAAGCCGTTTTTGCTTTACGGCATTTGGCACGGTTTACTGGGTGGCTTAATTGCTGTACTGATATTGATAGGCACCCTTTACCTTGCCTACCAGCAAATACCCGATTTGGTTATACTGCGTAATTACACCGAGTTTGGTATCGTATTTTTGGGCGTAATTGGCATTGGCGTTATCATGTCGGCGGTAAGTACTTACCTGGCGGTAAACAAATTTTTACGCTTAAAAATATACGACCTGTACAGGTAGTTCAATAGTTTATTGGTGTGATTGAAGCAATCTCACAATCACTTATTCAAAATTCATTCATTCAAAATTAAGATACATGGCATTGCAATCAAAACCGGCCGGTCCGGTTAAAACAACATCGGCAAAACCACAGCCGGTTACCAATACAACACCTGCACAATTTGTGTTTGGTAAAGAAAACTACCGCTGGTTAATTATCAGCATAGCTGTTGTTGCCTTTGGCTTTGTGCTGATGAGCGGCACGACTGATATTTACAGTACTACAAAAATTGTAATTGCGCCGATAGTAGTATTGGCAGGTTTTGGTTTAGGCTTTTACGCAATCCTAAAAAAACCGGCAGCTAACGCATGAATATAATACAGGTAATTATCCTTGCGATAATAGAAGGGATCACCGAGTTTTTACCTATATCTTCTACTGGCCACATGATCATCGCCTCGTCGGTTATGGGCATCCAGGCCAACGATTTTGTAAAGCTGTTTACCGTCGCCATTCAGTTAGGCGCTATCTTATCGGTAGTGGTATTGTACTGGAAACGCTTTTTCCAAACCCTCGATTTTTATTACAAATTAGTTGTAGCATTTATACCTGCCGCAGTATTTGGTTTGCTGTTCAGCAAAAAGATCGACGAATTAATGGAGAGCGCGCTGACAGTCGGCATCACTTTATTTGTTGGCGGTGTTATTTTGCTATTTGTTGATAAATGGTTTAACAAGCCTGATGTAAAAGAAGAAAAAGAAATAAGTTACTTAACGGCGCTTAAGATAGGTTTGTTCCAGTGCTTATCCATGATACCCGGCACATCGCGTTCGGCAGCTACCATAGTAGGCGGTATGTCGCAAAAACTTAGCCGTAAGGCGGCCGCCGAATTTTCATTCTTTTTGGCCGTACCAACCATGTTTGCAGCCACCGCCAAAAAACTATACGATTTTTATAAAGAGGGCCACATTTTCACCGGCGAAGAAATTAAGTTATTGGCCATAGGCAATGTGGTAGCCTTTATTGTAGCGCTGCTGGCCATTAAAACCTTTATCACTTTCCTTGAAAAACGAGGCTTCCAGCTTTTCGGCTGGTACCGTATTTTGGTAGGCGGGGTTATAATTATCCTCATCGTATCTGGGCACAGCCTGGAAGTGATTTAGATAGCATGAACCCTGCTCCGAATCTGATTGGAAACGCGAAAGTTATCTGCTATCTCATAATAAATCTTCTGCAGAGAACAGGTGGGGAATCTCGACAAATTGTACAGGGCTTTGCAATATGTAAATATGAACAAGAGCCGGGGTATTATCTATTTTCCTGTGATGAGCATTGGATGGAATTTGCCGACACTTATCACGAAACCATAGACGATGCTTTAGAGCAGGCTGAATTTGAATTTTCGGGTATAAGCAATTTTTTGGTTTACAAATAGCCGCATTACCTTGTTCGGATAGATTATCCTAAATCGCTTTGCTTACCTTTGCCCCTTAATTTTTTGTTTTGAGCGCTAATACTTTCACCAATATACAGCAATTTGCCGATGGCCAGCTTTTGCTGGTAAACAAACCTTACAAATGGACCAGCTTTGATGTGGTTGGCAAACTACGCAATGCCTTTAAGCCGCTAAAGTTAAAAGTAGGGCACGCCGGCACATTGGACCCACTGGCCACCGGCTTGCTCATCATCTGTACCGGTAAAATGACCAAGCAGATAGATACCTTCCAGGCCGAAGAAAAGGAGTATACAGGTACCCTGGTTTTGGGCGCTACCACGCCAACTTACGATCTGGAAAGCGAACCCGAAGCAAAATTCGAAACCAGCCACCTTACCGATGAACAGATAAAAGCGGCTTGCGCGCAATTCACGGGCGATATACAGCAATACCCGCCGGCCCATTCGGCCATAAAAATTGACGGGGAGCGCCTGTACGAAAAGGCGCGCCGCGGCGAAGAAGTAGAACTGCGCCTGCGCAACGTTACCATCAGCGAATTTGAGATAACCCGGATAGAACTGCCTGAAGTTGACTTTAGGGTGGTATGCAGCAAGGGTACCTACATCCGCTCGCTGGTGAATGATTTTGGCATTGCGCTAAACAATGGCGCATATATGTCGCGCCTGCGCCGTACACGCAGCGGTAATTACAGGATTGAGGATGCGCACGAGATATTAGAGCTGGTGAATACGATACGCGAACTAAAACATGCTGGTTCGGTAGATGACGCATCAATAATCGGCCATTAATTTTGCGCGATAACAAAAACCTTTCTTCTTTGTATTTTCTACGTTTACATTTGCGCTAACACAGTATGAGGATTTATAATAGCATCGATGAATTTGCCCCCGTTAAAAATGCCGTGGTTACCATCGGTACTTTTGATGGCGTACACATAGGGCACCGTAAAATTATATCGCGCTTAAAAGAGTTGGCGCTGGCTGCGGGCGGCGAAACCGTTATTTTAACCTTCTTTCCGCATCCGCGGATGATACTACATCCCGAAGACGAGAACATCAAGCTGATTACTACTATAAACGAAAAAGCCGAATTACTGGAGAAGCTGGGAGTTGACCATCTCATCATCACACCATTTTCCAGGGATTTTAGTAACCAGTCGGCAGAAGAGTACATCCGCGAAGTACTTGTAAAAAAGATCGGCACCAAAACCATTGTAATCGGCTACGACCACCGTTTTGGCAAAGACCGCAAAGGCGGGTTGGAAGACCTGCTACATTTAGCTCCCGAGTATCATTACGAAGTGCTGGAAATACCCGAGCAGGACGTTAACGATGTAGCTATCAGTTCTACCCGTATCCGTACCGCCCTGCTGGATGGGCAAATAGATATTGCTAACGAATGCCTGGGTTACCCCTTCTTTATCACCGGTAAAGTTATCCGCGGCGATCAGCTGGGCCGCCAGCTTGGTTACCCCACCGCCAACCTGATGCTGGAAGAAAGGTATAAACTGATACCATCCGACGGGATCTACGCCGTCCGCGTTAAGGTAGAAGGCAAAGAGCACAACGGCATGGCTTACATCGGCCACCGCCCAACCGTTAACGGGATGACGCGCAACATCGAGGTGAATATCTTCGATTTTAAAGACGATATCTACAACAAGCAGCTCCGCATGGAATTCCTGCACTTTGTGCGCGAGGATATCCGCTTTGCATCGCTGGATGAATTGGTAGTACAGTTGGGTAAGGATAAAGAAGACGTGCTGGCACTGCTGGTGCTGGATAATCCGCAGTTCAATACATAATAAACAAGTCAAATAATCAGGGGAATTTGAGTGAACACGAATTCGCACTAATTAAACTGAATTTCACGAATTTTCAAGAGCTGTTATAGATAATTTGTGCTAATTGAACTACTTCGTGAAATCAGTGTTCACTCAAAGCAGGTTTGTGCTCATTGGCTTCAATTCGTGAAATTCGTGTTCATTATTCGTTTTAGTTAAAATTAATTCGTGAAATTCGTGTGGTATGGCCAAATTAAACCTCGACAGGCAGGAAAGCGAATTTTTAAACAGCACCATCTCTCATTGGGAAAAGCACCATTTGATTGATAAAGAGCAGGCCGAAAAGCTCCGTAATTCTTACGAAGTAAAGGGCTTCGACTGGATGCGGCTGGCCAAGTATTCGTTTTGGGTGGCATTGATATGCGGGGCTGTGGCCATAGGCTCGCTTATTGTGGATGACGCGGTGATTAACTGGATAAAACGACTGTATGATACCCCCGACATCGTGATCAGTATCCTTTCTGCTGCCGCCGCTGTGGGGCTGTTTTACCTTGGCCGCAGGCGCGAAAAATTATACCCCGAAAAAATCTTCAGTAACGAGGCGGTGATATTTACCGGTGTATTTTGCACCGCATGCTGCATCGCCTACCTTGGTAAAACCTTCGATAACGGATCGGGGCATTATTCCATCCTGTTCCTCATCTCGGTTTTTGTTTACGGTTTTTTAGCCTGGCGGATGAGTTCGAGGTTGATATGGCTTTTCGCGCTGGTATCGCTGGGCAGTTGGTTCGGCACCGAAACCGGCTACCAAACCAACTGGGCGTTATACTTTTTAGGCATGAACTACCCAATGCGCTTTGTGTTGTTTGGCTTATTGCTGGTGGTTGCTTGCTATATCCTTAAAAACAAAAAATGGTTCAGTTATTTTTGGGAACTTACTTATGTGATAGGGATGCTATACCTGTTTATGTCGCTTTGGCTGCTCAGCATATTTGGCAATTACGGGAGCCTGGATGTTTGGTGGACCATCAAACAGATCAGCCTGTTTTACTGGGGCATTATATCCGGTGTTGTGGCAGGGCTATTCCTGTTGTACGGGCTAAAAAGCAAGGACGTTATTGCCCGCGAGTTTGGCATTACCTTCCTCATCATATTCCTCTACACCAAATACTTCGAATACTTTTGGGAGAATACCAACAAAACACTATTCTTTTCTATACTCGCGCTATCGTTTTGGCTCATCGGCCGCAAGGCGGAAAAGATATGGAATATCAGTACCAAGCCGAGCCCCCCGGCCCCCTGAAGGGTGAGTTTTTGAAGGTTCGCAAAAAAAAGCGTCATTATAAGGCACGAAGCAATAACGCGGTGGAAAAAACCGCCCTTCGGACCAATTTTCATAGCACCCCTTTAATGTTTGTAGAAGACCAAATAAATCTGTTTAAAAACGTGGTAAAGCGCGAAGCCAAAAAACAGGATAGCGATACAGGTATCAATAATTTTATTGCTTAGCGCGAATCGTTTTTGCAGGAAGCTGGCAAATTTGGCGTATAAAAACAAAGCTATGAACGAACCCATAGCCGAGCCTATGCTGAAAAACACCAGGTCGAGCGGTTTATCGTCTATCCATTCGTGAGTGATGAGATACGTGCCGGTCACCATCCAAAAAGGTATTTGCATGGGGTTTAAAAAGCCCAGCAGGATGCCGTATTTAATGCTGGCGTGGTTGCTGTAGGTGGTTTTGGGTGGCTTGTTACGGTTAAGCCAGGTGATGATTGCCAGGGTGCCAAATAAAACCACCATTACCCAGTCGATAATGGTATCCAAACGCACTTCTTCTGATAACCATTTGGCGCCCAGCATTACCACAAAGGTGAAAAAGAATTCCACGCAGGAAAAGGCTATAATGAACTGCAGGGCCTGTTTAATGCCGCGGTTTATGGTTATCTGTACCAGCGTAAGGTTTATATTGCCTGGTGGGATGTAGCCTATAAAGTTGGCTATTACCCCGGCAAGTAAGGTCAGGAATATCATCGGCAGCAAAGATAATACTTTACCAGGCAATAAAATAAAGGATAGTGCCCCAGCCGGATATCCACGATTGTGGATGATGCAAACCCATAAATTTGCATATTTGCACTTTAAACGTACGGTTTGCAAAAGCCAACTGTACACTGCAAACCGAAAACATGCCTGCTCCTAAAATAATATCTCTTTTACCCGCCGCCACCGAGATAGTTTGCGCCCTCGGCCTGGAAAACAGCCTGGTAGGCCGCTCGCACGAGTGCGATTACCCCGAATCGGTTAAAGCGCTGCCAATATGCTCGGAAGCAAATTTCCCGGACGGGCTAAGCAGTGCGGATATCGATATAAAAGTAAAAGGGCTTTTGGCCGACGCCTTATCGGTTTATACCGTAAAACGGGAAGTAATAAAAGGCCTTCAGCCGGATGTAGTCATCACACAAGCGCAATGCGAAGTTTGCGCTGTTTCCCTGCCCGAAGTTGAACAGGCACTGGAGGATTACTTAGATAAACCTGCAAAAATTGTGTCGCTGCAACCCAACAGCCTCGATGATATCTTTAACGATATAGCCACCGTTGCTGCTGCCCTAAACGTTACCCCGGCCGGCGATCAGTTAATTGAGGATTTGCAGGAGCGCGTTGATATTATCCGCCATAAGCTGAAATTTATGGATAGTAAACCCACGGTTGCCTGTATTGAATGGTTGGAGCCGATGATGATATCGGGCAATTGGGTACCCGAACTGGTGGGCATTGCGGGTGGCGTACCTGTATTAGCACAACAAGGCAAACATTCCCCTTACGTAAACTGGGCAGATATACAAGCCAGCGACCCGGACGTGATTATCCTGATGCCCTGCGGGTTTTCTATAGAGCGTACCATGCGCGAGATCGACATCCTTTTGCAACAACCCGGTTTTGGTGAATTGAAGGCAGTAAAAAACAACCGCATCTACATAGCCGACGGCAACCAATACTTTAACCGCCCCGGTCCGCGCATTGTGGATTCGGTAGAGATACTGGCAGAGATCATCCACCCCAAACAATTTATCTTCGGTTATGAAGGCACTGGCTGGATAAAATTTGCACTTTAAAAAATATTTTAAAAAGTTTAGGCAACATTCTAAATCAATATTTTAATTATATTTACGGTTCTCAACCTAATATAATTACCATGCGCCGTTTTATTATCCTGCTGCTTGTTGTTTTTGTAAACCTCAAATCTTTTGCCGCTACCGGCGAAGAGCCAAAGTTTAACCCACACGACCTATACATTACCTGGGAGGTTGTAGACAACAACTACCAAAACAAGCACGAAGCGCTTACGGCCATCATTATTACCAACAAAGGAAAAATTGCATTGCCAGCCGGTGGATGGAAATTCTACTTCAACTCCTCGCGTAATTTTTTGCCAAACGCTACAACAGGTAACGCCACCATTGCACAGGTAAACGGCGATTTATACAGCATCACCCCAACCGCAGGGTTCGCCGCTATAAAACCGGGCGAAAGCGGCCGGATAGAATACGTATGCGAATCGCCGGTGGTGAACTTTACCGATGCCATTGAAGGCCCGTATTTAGTTTGGGATGCCGAACCATCCAAAGGTTATGCCCTTGGCGATTTCACGGTGAAGCCGTACAACCCTACTTACCAGGGTTTGATAACACCAGAGATCATCTACAATCAAAATAAAACCATACTGGATATCCCGGCTGCGGAACTGCAAAAAATTATCCCTACACCAGTAAGCTACCAGGAAAATACCGGCAGTTTTATTATAACCAACGCGGTTGTCATAGTAAGCGACCCATTATTCGAAAACGAGAAGCGGTATTTTATAAACGGAATAGAAAAGCTGCTCGGCAGCAAACTAAAAGGAACATCGGCAACAAAAAAGATAGCATTTAAAAAGGACGCCTCCCTTGGCGCAGAGGCGTATAGGCTAAGCGTAACGCCCGATGGCATGACGATAAGCGCCGCAACACCTGCGGGCTTATTCTACGGTATCCAGTCGTTTAAAACATCGCTTAGTGCCGCACCGTGGGCAAAAGCACAGGCAGCGATAACCGTTCCTTGTTTGGAGGTTGCCGACGCACCGCGCTTTCCGTACCGTGCGGTAATGCTTGATGTTGCGCGTAACTTCCAAAGCAAACAGCAGGTATTAAAACTGATAAACCTGATGGCGGTGTATAAGCTAAATACCCTGCACATGCACCTTACCGATGATGAAGGCTGGCGCATTGAAATACCATCGTTGCCGGAGCTTACAGCCCTTGGCTCCAAACGCGGGCACTCGCTGGATAGCAAAACCAATCTGCCGGCCTCCCATGGCTCCGGCCCCGATTTCAGCAATACCGCCGGCACCGGTTTTTATACCAAGGCTGATTATATTGAAATATTAAAGTATGCCAATGAGCGCCATGTAACCGTAATCCCCGAGATAGAAACCCCCGGCCACGCCCGTGCTTCTATCAAAGCGATGGATGCCCGTTACGAACGTTTGCTGGCAGCCGGCGATAAAGCAGGCGCAGAACGTAATTTGCTGCGCGATATGAATGACAAATCGGATTACCGCTCTGTACAATACTGGAATGATAACGTGATAGATGTATCGCTGCCATCAACCTACAACTATATCGAAACAGTGGTAGGCGACCTGGTAAATATCTACAAAGAAGCTAACGCGCCATTGCCCGCCATCCATTTTGGCGGCGACGAGGTACCGGCGCATGTTTGGGAAAAATCGCCGGCGTACCTTGCCCTAAAAGCTACCCACCCCGAAATAAAAAACACCGGCGACCTGTGGTTTTACTTTTATGGCAAGGTGAACGAGATCTTGAAGAAACGTAACATAAAACTTTCCGGCTGGGAAGAAATGGCTTTGCGCAAAACCCTGGTAGATGGGCAAGCTACCTACGTCCCTAACCCACAGTTTGTAAATGAGGGCATGCAAGTAGATGTTTGGAACAACGTTTTAGGCGACGGGCAGGAAGACCTGGCTTACAAGCTGGCTAATGGTGGCTATAAAGTGGTGCTCACCTGCGTTACCAACCTGTATTTCGATATGGCCAACTACAAATCGTTTGATGAGCCGGGTTATTATTGGGGCGCCTATTTGGGGATAGATAAATTCTTCTCGTTTATCCCTTACGATTACTTTAAAAACGCCGACGTAGACAAAAACGGGTTGCCGATAAACCGCAACCTGTTTGTGGGCAAACAACGCCTTACCGATTATGGCAAAGAAAACATCATAGGGTTGCAGGGCGCTTTATGGAGCGAAACCGTAAAAACTGCCGAGCGGATGGATTACATGATATTCCCGAAACTAATAGGTCTCGCGGAACGTGCCTGGGCAAAAGACCCATCGTGGACTACCGAACGGGATACTGCCAAGGCAAGGGCGTTATATAACGAAGATTGGAGCAAATTCCTGAACATACTGGGTAAACGCGAACTGCCCCGCCTGGCCTATTACAGTGGCGGCTACAGTTTCCGCATACCAAAACCGGGGGTAGTGCTGGAGGATGGCAAATACATTAGCAATATCCAGTACCCAGGCTTAACTATCCGCTACACAACTGACGGCACCGAGCCTACCGCAAACAGCAAGGCGTATACCACCCCGGTTAATGCAAAAGGCGTAGTAAAATTTCGCGCGTTTGATGATAAAGGGCGCGGCGGCAACATAGCCGATGGCCCTGCAAATAATCCCAAGCCAACGATATAGTAGCTGATGGGTAATAGTTCATGGTTCATAGTAGCGCAACTTCTGCTATGAACCATGAGCTATCATCTATGAACTAATTAAGCTCCACTTTCTTCTCGCCGTTGTTTACGCTGCGGATAAATTTGCTAAGGCCGCGCATGTAAGTGCGCTGGTCGTCGTACATGCTCATGTGGCTGCCGTTTTTGCAATACAAATAGCTGCCATTTTGCACCTGGGTGGCAATCCATTCCATGTGTTTCGGGTCCATGGTATCGTATTGGCCGCCAATGCTTAGGGTTGGTACCGAAAGGCTTTTGATCTCTTTTTTACGGTCCCATTTTAATAATTTTCCGGATATCCCAAATTCGCTTGGCCCTTGCATGGTTACATAAAGCGACTGGTTCATTTTGCCCATGGCACGGTTAACGGGTTCAGGCCAATCAGCCGCCGGCATCCGCAGGATATGCTTTTCGTAAAAGTTTGGAATCAACAGCCCCATATATTCCGGGTTTGCAAAATCGCCTTTGGCTTCAATATCGCGGATGCGCGCCAATACCTTCGGATCGAATTGTTTTGCTAAAACCTCTTGTGCGTATTTACCATAGTCGGGGCAGCTTACCATCATATTGGAGATAATAAGCCCTTTTAAGTGTTGCTGGTATTTCAATGCATATTCGGTAGCCAAAATACCACCCCAGGAATGGCCGAGCAGATAAAAATTATCTTTATCCAAATGCAGTGCCTGGCGTACCTGTTCTACTTCTTCCACATAGCGGGGCAGGTCCCACATCGTAGTATCTTTTGGGTTATCAGAGTTGCCGCAACCCAACTGGTCGTAATAGATCAGTTCGATGCCCTTGCCCGGCAAAAAGCTTTCCATGCATTCAAAATATTCGTGCGTGGCGCCGGGGCCGCCGTTCAGCAGCAGCAACTTCATGGTTGGGCTGTTACCCAGTTTTTTCGTCCAAACCTTAAACTTGCCCTTTGGCGTATTGATGGTTACCATTTGCACCCCTCCGGTTTTAACACTCGAGGTGGTGTCTTTAAAATAGTCGGCCAGTTCGGGTGCTTCGTACTGTTTTGCAGCGGGGCTTGTACAGGCAGATACGCAGGCAGCGGCAACAGTTACCGCCAAAAGGATAAAGCTTTTTAATTTCATGATGGGATGGAGATTTGCTATAAATCTAATGAATTTTTTAGTTGATGGATGATAGTTCATGGTTGATCGTATAAATATCCTGCCATGAACTATCGCCTATGAACCATGAACTAAAAATCTATAAACTAATTCCAACTCCAGCATAGTAATTCCTGGGTGCCGATGGGTTATAATACCGGTTGCCGAGTGCATTCAAATCATTACCAAGGCTGTATTTCTCGTTTAACAAATTATCAGCCCCGGCATATATTTCCAGCCTGGTTTTGCCAAAAGGGTGTTGCCATGAGGCTTTGGCTTGTAGTAAATGGTATTTGCTTGCGTAAACGGTGCTGGCATCATTTAAAGGGATGCTTGATGTATAATTATGCTGAATAAATACCGAAAATCCTTGTAGGAACAATGCCTGTAATGATGATACAACAACTTCCCTTGGCACACCTGTGAGTTTGTTGCCCGAGTAGTTTTTGCCAGCCACATTATAATCGCGGAAGCTGAACCGGCTAATGCTGATGGAAGTATTTAACTGCAGCCCACGTAAAAAGTGCGTGTTATTTTGGCGGATGAGCCAGTCGGTAAAAGCCAGTTCAAAACCGGGTTGTTTGGTGCCGCCGGCGTTTACATAATATTCGGTTTCGTTGGGGTTTAGCTGGCGCACAATGGCATTGTTAATGCGGTAATAAAATACCGAGGCATCCAGCAACATGCTTTCGTCCTTATTCCGCAGGCGGAAACCGGTTTCATAATTCCAGCCAAATTGCGCCTGCAGGCCGGTGTTAATAATATTATCGGTAGGCCTAACCTCGGCGGTGGTTGGCGTAGAGTAGCCACGGCTAAGCGATGCCCGCCAGATAAAATCATTAGTAAGTTGGTAGGATAAGGCAAACCTCGGCATTAGTTGTGGTGTAAAATCCCTGCCGGTAAAATCCGCTTCGTTCAGCGGCGCGGTATTCCTGAATTTGTAGTGGTAATAATTCAGGCTGAGGGCAGCCTCGGCGTGCAGGCGTTTATAAATATCGGCAGCGTACCGCGCAAAAAAGAAATGTTGGTTGGTGTTTATCTTATCTATCTTTTGCACATTGCCCTTTACGCCTTTATTGTTATCATAATTACTGATGAGCGAATTGGTTTGCTGCCACTCCATCCCTAGGTTTAGCTTATCGTTAAAATCGGTCGACTGCGTACCTGCAAATTCAAAATAAGTGCGCAACCCGTAGGTGTTTTCGTTGCGCTGTTCGTAGTTGGTGATAAATGGGTTGGCAAAATCTACATGGTTGCCAAATATGGCGAGCACATTGCGCACACCATCAGCAATTTTGGCATCGTTAGTTAAGCCGCCCAAAAGCAATTTGGTGTTGATGCGGATCTTTTGGTCGATAGCGCCGGGCAGTGTTGGCGTTGGTAGCCTGGCCGAACGCGGGTTAGCGATAACTTGCGCCAGGTTAAGCCCGCCCGGTGTTTGATAATCCAAATCGGAATAGAGCACTGTTGCCCGCAGCTCACTATTTTTGGCGTACTGCCAGGCATCACCGGCTTGCAGGTAGTTGCGGTGCATGCGGCTGTTTTGGCGGTAGCCGTTGTAGTTTTGGTAAGATTGGTTAAAGTTGAAGCGGTTGTTACCGGTACGCTGTTGCAACGAGGCCTTTTGATGAAACAAGCCATACGAGCCGCCGTTTACGCCTGCCGAAAGGTAACTGCTATCCTGCCGGTTTACCGGGCTAAGCAAAACCACGCCACCACTGTTGGCGCCAAACAAACTGCCATCAGGGCCTTTTAATATTTCGATGTGGCGGATATTGCCAATATCAAGCGCATTTAAATACGTATTGCCTCCTGCGTCGGTAAGCGGTATCTCATCAAAATAAACTTTTACATCCCTCACCCCAAACGGCGACCGCAGCAAACTCCCCCTGATAGATAAGCGGTAACTGCCCGGCGAACGCTCCTCTGCCCTGATGCCCGGCAGGGTGTTTAGCGCCGTAACAAAAGAATTATCGGGCTGTAATTTTAGCTGCTTTGCCCCCAGCACGCTTACCGAGGCGGGTACGCTCAACACCGGCTGCTCGGTAAGGTAACCTTTTACGGTAACCGTTTGTAACTGCTTTGCAGTATCAGCTTTGGTTTTATTTTGAGCGACGGCCTGGGCGGCAATAAGCAAAAATGCGACAAAGGCCGGGTAGAGTTTATTCATTGTAAAACAAAAATAGCCCTTTAAAACTAAAGGGGCCACCTATCAAAAACATTTACAAAAGTTTTACTTAGCGGCCACCCGCCAAATCTTATTGCTTGCATCGTCGGCCACCAACAGCGAGCCATCTTTGGCAACGCTAACGCCAACCGGCCGGCCATAAACTTCCTTCTTTTCGCTATCAGCAATAAAGCCCGTGAGGAAGTCCTCCATTTTTGTTGCGGGTTTATTGTTTATGAAAGGGAGGAAAGTTACCTTATACCCCGATAAAACCGAGCGGTTCCAGGATCCGTGCTGGCCAATAAAGGTACCGCCATTATATTTAGCCGGAAACTTTTTTCCATCGTAAAATGCAATGCCTAAGGATGCCGTGTGCGCGCCTAAAGCAAAATCGGGCGTAATGGTTTTCTTTACCATATCGGGGCGTTTTACTTTCAGGCGCGGGTCTTCGTGTTGCCCAAAGTACGCCCACGGCCATCCGTAAAAGCCGCCTTCCTTAACGCTGGTGAGGTAATCGGGCACCAGTTCATCGCCCAATTCGTCGCGTTCGTTCACTACAGCGTAAAGCACGCCTGTGCCCGGCTGCAAATCTATCCCCACGGGGTTACGCAAACCGCTGGCATAGATGCGCTCGCCGCTGCCATCGGGGTTAATTTCCAGGATATCGGCGCGGCGTTTTTCAACCTCCATGCCATTGTCGGCCACATTGGTGCCCGAGCCTACCGAGATATAAATTTTTGTGCCGCCGGCATTCGCGCACAGGTTACGCGTCCAGTGGTTATTATAGCCGCCGGCAGGCAAGGCCAATATCATTTTGCCGGGGCCTTCTACTTTTGTTTGGCCGGTTTTATAATCGTATTTCCAAAGCCCGTTGGTATTGGCCACGTAAAACGAATTGCCGATGATGAGCATGCCATAAGGCTGGTTAAGGTGGCTCAGGAATGTTGTTTTTATTTCGGGCAGCCCATCGCCATTGGCATCGCGCAGCAAAGTTATTTGGTTGGCGCTTTTCCCCAGGTTTTGCGAGGCTGCCGCGCCGATAATTTTTGCGCCTAATTTTTTAATGCCCGTCATTTCGGTATTGGCTTCCGCAACTAATATATCGCCATTGGGGGCTATGTAAATATTACGTGGGTTTTTAAGGCTATCGGCAAACAGGCCTACGTTAAAACCGGCCGGCGCCACGGGCCTTTTGCCCTTTGGCCAGCCAATTACCTTGCAGAAGTTTTGTACCGATTTGGATTGGAACGGGGCTGGTAAAATCACTTCCTGCCTTTCGGGCGTCTGCAATTTGTCCTGCTTGCTCGCATCGGGTTCTCCTTTATTTGGAGAGCAACCAAAAATGGCGGTAAAAAAAAGCGCTATTGGTATTGTTTTCATCTTCATTTGATATCCCAATGGCTAATAATTAACTTTTAAAGGTAAATGTTGTTTCCGGTTAACCCTGCTTTATAACTAATTTCAAAAAAGCAACAATAAGCCAGCATGTTATCTTAAAAAGATTATTTTTGGAGAATTAACTGTTTCTACGACAGTGCAAAAATGCTACTGACAAAACCAAGAATATTCCTTTTCCTGCTTTTTATTTTAACGGCGCTGCAAGTGCGTGGGCAAGCTTGTAAAGGCAGCCTGGGCGATCCTGTCATCAAACAGGATTTTGGCTCGGGCACAGGGCCTGGGGCGCCTTTACCTGATGGCGTTACTACTTATTTTTATACCACCAACACCTGCCCCAATGATGGTTATTATACAATTGCTTCGGGCACAAGCGGGTGCTTCGGTAATAGCTGGCATACTATAACTAAAGACCATACCGGTAACCCAAACGGTTACATGATGATCATCAATGCATCCAAAGGGCCGGGTGAGTTTTTTAAGCAAAATACTACCATTGGTGCGCTTTGCCAAAATACAACTTACGAATTTTCTGCCTGGATACTCAACCTTATTTTGCCGGCGGCTTGTGGGGGTGCGTCGCATCAACCGAATATTACCTTCTCTATTGAAACGCTTGATGGCCGCGTTTTAAACCCAGGCCCGGATGCAAACACCGGCGACATCCCGCCCACCAATGACCCTGATCATTGGATCCCAAAAAGTACTTTTTTTACTACGCCGCCCGGTGTTACACAGGTGGTGTTGAAAATGATAAATAATGCGCCCGGCGAATGTGGCAACGACCTTCTACTGGACGACATCACCTTTAGGGCATGTGGGCCTATTGTACAGGCAGGTTTTGGCGGGTCCGCATCTGTTACCAGCCAAAACGTATGCGAGGGCCAACCTGCATCGTACGATATTACTACCACCACCGGTGATGGTTACACTGCGCCAAAATACCAATGGCAGCAAAACGTTAATGGCAATGGTTGGGTAGATATAGCCGGCGAAACAAATGAAAAGTTGCTGCATGTTGCGTTTACAAGCAGGCCGCTGGGTAAATACCAATACCGGCAGGGTGTTGCCGAAGGCGATAATATTGCCTCATTAAACTGCCGCGTTTACTCTAACCCGGTTACCATTGGGGTAACCTCCTACCCTGTTGTCCCCCCCATTCCGCCAACAGCTATTTGCGAGGGCGATGTACTTACCCTGACCGCCACCGGTGGCGCATTATATAGCTGGATAGGCCCTAACCTGCCGCCCACAACGCAAAACCCATTAATTATACCCAATATAACGGCCGCGCAAGCCGGTAAATATACCGTTACCGTAACATCTGCAGAGGGCTGCGAAACCCCGCAGGATGCAATGGTTACCGTAAAACCAAAACCCGTTATTACCGTAAGCCCGCCAATAGCAATATGCAAAAGCGCCAGTACAATCATCACAGCCGCTGCCCCCAATGCAACATCGTATAGCTGGTCCCCTACAACAGGCCTTTCAGATGCTACTTCGTCCAGCCCCATTGCCAGTCCGGAGGTAACCACCGTTTACACGGTAACCGTTACCGGCACAAACGATTGTACTAACACCGCACAGGTTGAAGTAAAGGTTATTGACCCACCCGTAGCAGATGCCGGGAAGGACAAAAAAATATTTGAAGGGCAATCCGTTAAACTTGATGGCGGCGCTACCGGCGGCATACTAAGGTATAGCTGGTCGCCGGCCGATTACCTGGAGGAGGGTACCTCGGGGACGCCGGCAGGGGCCCCGCCG
>NZ_CAMLOV010000093.1 GCF_946481715.1 uncultured Mucilaginibacter sp.
GCAATTCCGCGTATGGGGAGGCGTATATCGACGGTTTCGAGGATTACTACTGCGCGTATTGCCCCATAAAGCCCGGCAATCCAAACCAACCCCGGGCATCATTCGGCCAGGCCGATATGAAAAGGGTGAAATTAGTGAGCGGCAGGTTGCTCATCTCGGCTGCTGAATCGCATACGGGCAAATATTCTTTGCAGGTGCCCGGTTCCTTAACATTTACAGTAGCCCCACCCGTTAGTTGCAAGGATGCCAGGCCAAATCCCGCAAAACCCACCCGTGATGCTACCCGTAATATTCCAGTTCCCGGTAAAAAAACCTGTGCCGAATGCGTTGGCGGCTTTTATCCTGCAGGAAATAAAAAATATGTATTCTCCGCCTGGGTTAAGGTAAACAGCCCGCAGCCTGTATTATCCTGCAGCGATGCCTCTGTAGTAATCTCAAATGTTAGCTCGGCCATCACACTTCGTTCGGAAGGGCCGGTTATTGAAGGCTGGCAAAGGATAATGGGAACGTTTACAACGGCGGCTAATGCCGGCGTAGTCAGGGTGCAGCTGATCAAAGGCAATGCTGATACTTTTTTTGACGACCTGCGGATATTCCCTTCCGATGCCAACATGGTGTCCTACGTTTATGACGACGTAAACCTGCGGCTTACTTATATCCTCGATGAAAATAATTACTTCAGCAAAAACGAATACAACAACCAGGGCGAACTCGTCCGCACAAAAAGAGAGACGGAAAAAGGGGTTATAACCATTAAGGAAGGCAATTCTTCTCTGGCAAAAATGCAACAATAATATGGCGAAGCAAAAACATATCCTGTTATGCCTGCTGCTGCTTCTGGGGCTGGGCGCGGCCGCTAAAACGTATCCCAAGGTCAATTTCCCGTTATCGGGAACAACTTTAATGGGTTATAATGGAACCGCCGTTAATTTTGCCGCCACCTATCCGGGAATGAATGCAGGCAATGTAAGCCAGTTGAATACCGCCAACAGGGCCACCACCATTCAAAATACCATAGAGCTGGTTTTAAAGAATAATTATGCCTTTGGCGCCAATGCGAAAGTTACCGTGACGGCAAATGTAAAATACTACCGGATCGATACGTTACCGCCGGCCGTTAAAGCTATAACGCTTGAAATCGACTACCAATCCGGAGCACTTACCAAGGCAGGCATATCGAATATTTATGCCTTTAAAAATGCCTATAAAGTGGAGTTGACAGTCACTAATGTGGTAGTTACCGGAGATGCCGGTGCCGACCTGAACCTGCTAAAGACTAAATTAGAGGATTTTATAGAGTTGAACGTGGGCTTTGTACAAGAACGTATCACCCGGATTGATTATAGTTCTATTCCTAATAATATTACAGCATGCGAGGATAGGGTGACGGATGAATTAGTCATCAACTGGGATGCGTTGCCTGATGCCGAATCTTATGAACTGGAATATACTTTTGTGGATGATTACGGCGATACTTATAACACGCCGTTAAATAGCGCAGCGATCGCTTTTAATTTTAAGGACAACAGCACAAGGGTCGCTTTAAAGGATAATTATTACCGTATTCCCCTGGTTTACGAGCGGGGCTATATCTTATACCGGGTGAGGGCAATTGGCTGGGGCGGCAATGCGCTGGATCAGCCAGTTAATTGTATATGGAGCGGTACTGAACGAGGGAGGGTGAACACTTTTGTCAATACATATTACCATAACACAGCCCATGTAAGCGATGCGGCCAACTGGCAAGCGTCCGCCACTTTTGCCGAAGAAGGCAAACGCAGCGATGCTGTCAATTATTTCGACGGTACATTCCGTTCGAGGCAAACCGTAACGGCAATGAATTTGGAGCGGCAACTGCCGCATGACCTGCCGTGGATATTATTAAATCCGCAACTGGGGACTTTGGATTGCGTGCAGCCTGGGAGTGATAAAGAACGCGAGGTAATTGCCGGCGAAATCATTTACGACTACCAGGGCCGGCCGGCGGTAAATATTTTGCCTGTGCCAACCAATTCATTAAAGCTGGAATACCTGCCGCTGCTAAACATCAGCAACGCCACGCAGAAACCGTATAACTGGCAGGATTTTGACAAGCCCGGTTTCACCTGCCCGGCTACCGGGCCGTTATCAAACCTCCCGAATTCAACCACGGGGATTATGGGGGCCGCGGCCTATTATTCGCCTAATAACCCCAATAAATTAGGTTTCAACGCATTTATCCCCGATGCTGCGGGATTTCCTTTTACCCAGCTTAGCTATTTACAGGATAATACCGGGCGGGTGGCAGCGCAAAGCGGGGTTGGCCCGGCTTTTAAATTTGGCAATAACCACGAAACCCGCTTTTATTATGCCGCACCGAACCAGGAGGAGCTTGACCGCATATTCGGCACAGAAGCAGGGGATGCATTAAGGTACCAAAAGAATGCCGTAATGGATGCAAACGGGCAGGTCTCGGTCGCCTATATGAACCCCGAAGGCAAAACCATCGCCACTGCGTTGGCCGGTTCAAACCCCGCCAACCTCGACCAGTTGGATAACCTGGGCAATAATACCATCAATGTATCGCTGATGAGTAAAAATGTGGTTAATGTGAGCGATAAAACGCTGGTAACGGAGCACCAGTTTTTGGTAAGCGCCGACAATACCAATTATACATTTGATTACAGCATCGGCCCAAAAACGATCGACACCATAACCTGCAGCGGCGCCCAGGTTTGCCTGGATTGTATTTATGATATTGAGATATCCCTGAACCACATAGAGAGTTGCACTACTATGCAACTGCCCATTTACACGGGCACAATTGGCAATTTGATAAATAGCAGCGGGCAGGTAGACCTTAATTGCGATAATAACAGCAGCACCGGTAATTACCCCCGCCAGTTTGTAAAAACGCTAAGCATCGGCACCTATGTGTTGACCAAAAAAGTCAGCGTAAACCAGCAGGCGGCATTAGCCTACATTGCCGAAGTATTTAAGGACACCTGCAAAGCCATGTGGGAGGATATAATACATGACGAAATGTCGCGCATCGATACCCTGAATTGCTATAAAAGCTGTGCCAGCTGTGCCACTACAGCAAGCCCAACCCCAACCTGCGATACCGCCTATTGCAAACCCAGCCCCAACCGCTGTGATAATATCCGTTCCATGATGCTGGCTGATGTTTCGCCGGGCGGGCAATATGCACAATTTGTGAGAAATGCTGACGGCACGATCGATGCAAGCACTTACCCGCTATCGGTTTTTAACCCGGCAAATTTATTGCCGCTCCATGCTATAAACTTTTCATTATTCCCCGGTATCACCAATATCAACGATTTGGTGAACCACTGGCTACCCGAATATGCCGAAAAACTGTTGCCCATGCACCCGGAGCAATGCATGCTGGGCTGGTGCAGTTCGCCAAATATTAATGCAACGCTGGATTTTGACATGAATATCTTATCGACGCAATATTACGCCGATGCGGTAGCCAAAGGATACATCACAGCAGGCAGCGTACTGCCCAATAGCAACGTCAAGCCATACGAACAACTCCTGAACAATGACCCCTGGTTTGCCAATAACCAAAATGCAACCATCAAAGCATCACTGTTAACAAAATTGCAGCATTATGGCTGCTCAGCCTCGCCTTTGCCTGCCGATGAACTGGCTATGCAAATGGCTTATTGCGCCCACAATAATCCGCAAAACCAGCAAGGCACGCCGGCAATTAATACAAACGGGCCGCCATGTACCCTACCTGCCAATTACCTCGCCACGCATGCTTTTGGCATGGACCCGGCCATAACCAGCCTCGAGTGGACGTTCCTCCGCTCGCTATACCTATCGGCGAAAAATGAAGTTGTACAAGTTAGCATGGATAGTTATGCAGATGCTAATAATTGCAATTCACGCTGTATCGGCGCAAAGGATTACTACGATTGGGGGCAATTTTCGGGCCCGTTCCCGCATTATGTAAATGTTCAGCCCTGCCAGTGCGCTTCGCAGCCTTTTGTATGGATGTTTTATAAAGAAAAACAAAGCCGTTTTGGAACCGGGATAGATAATATTTTGAACGTAATGAGTGATGCGGGCGTCAACATCAGCACAAATGGTATAACCAATTATAACGACCCTTGCCAGTTTGTACAAGCCATAACAAGCCAGGCTGCCAGCATCAACCAGCAGGTAGCGGCCAATTATTGCGGCGATGGCAGCGGTTCGGGCTGTGCAGCCGAGTTATCAAATACCTTGGTGGCGTTATTGAATAACGTTATAACAACGCTGGCCATCAGCCCTACGGTTACGATAGCAGCTGCGCAGTTGCCGCCACTGATCAGCGGTGCCGGTGTTTCACGGGTAGCGGCCGCCAAAATCATTGAAGGCGCAAACGGCCCCGCGCTGACTATCAGCTTAGATAATTGCACCAGCTTTTCCATCCCTTTCCTGCAAACGCCGGCGGGGTATGTGGCGCCATCGTCAGTCTGCTGCCTCAGCAACATTGTATGCCCCGGCAATACCAATTGCAGTTTTGATATCAATGTTTTGTATCCCGGCAATGTGAGCAATACCAGGCATATCGTCACAAAATGCAACTTTTTTGCCGCCTGTACCAAATTGGAAGGGCCTGTTTGTACACAGCCAACGCCTTATGCAGAAGCCATAAAAGACTACCTTGGCGATATTTTTAACTTTAGGACAGCTAACGCTGCGTACCCTAACCAGGCACAACTGGCCAGCATATTGCCCGCTGCGCTTCAGCCGGGAAGCGGTGTATCGTTAACTACCAATGGCAATCTGGTGATCAACCTGCCTGCACAAGGCAAAAGCTGCAGGATCACACTGCAAAACACTGCTGCAATAGGCAACTGGGCCAATGTGAAGAACGTTGTCAGCATCAGCCCCGATCTGTCGCTTGCTCAAAATGGCACCACCAAAAGTTTTACACTAAAGGTGCTTGCCGGGACTACCACTGCTAATTTGGTGACAGTCGATATAAAGGGAAGTACCACCTGCTGGGACATGAACCAATGCCCGCCGGCCGTAACCCTGTGCACCACGCCTCCGGTGCTTCCGCCATATCCGGTTGTTAATGATTGCGTGAGAAACCAACTCGCGATAGCAAACACCAATACCAGTATCCGTTACAATGCCTGGGCCGACAGCATGAAAAACAACCTGCTGCAACGTTATTATGCCAAATGCCTCAGCGCGGTTGAAACGCTAAATATGAGTTATGAAGACCGCCAGTATCAATATACACTGTATTACTACGACCAGGCAGGTAACCTGGCTAAAACTGTACCACCGGCCGGCGTTAAATTGCTGGACCATGTGCAGGTGCTACAAGTAGCAGCATCGCGCGCAGCAGCTTACAACGTGGCTGTTCCGGTAGCCCATATCAAACCAACCGTATACCGTTACAATACACTAAATGAAACGATATGGCAGCAAACGCCGGATGCAGGCGAAAGCAATTTCTTTTATGATGGATTAGGCAGAATAGCAGCCTCGCAAAATGCGAAGCAACACCAGAACGGCAATTTTTACAGCTATACACGGTATGACCTGCTCGGGCGGGCGGTGGAATCGGGCGAGGTGAAGCCGCTTGTGGCAATCAACAGCCTGCTTACCCGCGACTTTAGCGCCTGGACAAACTTTATCAATGGCCAGGCTGACCGGACTGAAATTACACTTACCCGGTACGATGAAGCATATTCGACGGGGATATCTCAAAAGTTTGGCGTTGCGGGGCAACAGAACCTGCGCAAACGGGTAGCCTCCGTCTTTTTGTTCGATAACAAACCACACCTGGACAACCAGCAATATTCCCATGCCACTCATTTCAGTTATGATATTGAGGGCAACGTTAATAAGTTGATACAGGACTATCCCAACAACATCATCGGCGACAAGGTTATTGATTACAATTTCGACCTGCAAAGCGGTAAGGTTAACCAGGTAACCTACCAGCGCGGCGCTGCCGACCAGTTTATCCATAAATATACCTATGATGCAGCGAACAGGGTTACGGAGGTAAAAACAAGCCCTAACGGCCTGGTATGGGAAACAGATGCGGCATATAAATACTACCGGCACGGACCGCTCGCCCGCGAAGAATTGGGCACCGACAAAGTACAGGGCCTCGACTATATGTACGCGCTGCAAGGATGGATAAAAGGCGTTAACGGTACTACATCCTCGCCCGAAACTGATATGGGGCAGGATGGAACCACACTTCCGGTGCCCCAGGCACCGCAGCAAACGCCTATATTGCTGTACACACTTAATGGCATATCCTATTACATTTATTTGCCCTTGCAGTTATTTGGCAATGGTTTTAACGGGCCGGGGTACGGCGCTTTGAACAACCCCGTAGCGCGTGACGCTTTTGGCTATGCACTTGATTATTACCAGGGCGAATACGCTGCCATACAGGGCAACGGCAACCTTGATGGATTGAACCAGCAGGCAGGCGTTGTGAAACCGTTATACAACGGTAACATCAGCCGTATGTATACGCAAATACAGCAGCTTGGCAACAATGGGTATAATTACACCTACGACCAGCTGAACCGTATCCGGTCGCAGCAGGCCTGGAACTTGAATGGAAATATCATGGCATTGCTGCCGAATGATGCCTATTTCGGTAAGTTCAGTTACGACCGGGATGGCAATATAATCAACCAGATGCGGAACGGGACTGCTGCAACGCCGGCGATGGATAACCTTAATTATTTTTACTACGATGCCAATAATGGTGTTTATAACCCGGCAGTATCTATCCCTGCCGGGGCAACCAACAAATTAGCTTATGTAGGCGACTTGGCGCCTGATGGCAATTATGCAGTAGATATCGACAACCAATCCCCGAATAATTATACATATGATGCCATCGGCAACCTGGTAAGCGATGCAGCTGAACATATTACGCAGATAGACTGGAACCTAAAGAATAAGATCAGCAGGATAACCAAAAGCGCGGCGCCCCACCTGATATTCCAATACGATGAATTGGGCAACCGGGTTATGAAAGAGCTAAGCGGCGGTACCTCCGAAGAAAACGCTTCCACATTTTATGTGCGGGACGGGCAGGGCAATATTATGGCCACTTATACTTATAAAAGATATGCAAATACGGCGGAACTTCACTGGAGCGAGGCCGATATTTACGGCAGTAGCCGGGTTGGCGTATACCAGCCTAACGTTTTGATACCGATGGCCAATAGTACGGGAACCACAACTGCAGGCCCTTATTATACTGCAGGCCGTGGCAAAAAGCAATACGAATTGGTGAACCATCTTGGTAACGTATTAGCTACCATTACCGATAGGAAACTCCTGGTTGCAGGCACCGCCGTTACTTATACGGCTGAAATAGCCAGCGGGCAGGATTACTATGCATTTGGTATGCAGATGCCGGGGAGGAAGTTGAGTGGCGCTGCTTATAGATTTGGGTTTAACAAAGGCAGTGAAAAAGATGACGAAATATCAGGCAGCGGCAATAATTATACAACTGAATATCGCATGCTTGATACACGCCTGGGCAGGTGGCTTTCAATAGATCCAAAAGCAAACATGTCGCCAGACCAAAGCCCATACTCGTCAATGGATAATGATCCGATAATGTTTAATGACATGCTCGGGGATTGTGTTGGATATGAGAAATTTCGGGATAAGGTCAATGTCGCAGTAGCAAGAATATTTAGCCGGTCATTTAATAAGAAGTTTAAAGACCAAAGGGATGATCCGGACAAAACCTTTACCTACAAAAAAAGGGAGGGTAAGGCAACTCTCTATGAAGGTGCTACCTTACAAAATATTGATGCAAACACAGTGGATGTGATGTATGGCCGTAAGAGCGTAGATGATGATATACCTCCGCCGGAAATACCCATCCAACCACTTACTGATCATGTCAGAACACCGAAAGCACTGGACGATCCACTTTCCGACTATGAGGCAGATTAC
This sequence comes from uncultured Mucilaginibacter sp., assembly GCF_946481715.1. The sequence goes on from NZ_CAMLOV010000093.1 coordinate 7,957, forward strand.
ACAATAACTGATTTCCATGATGCTGTTTTAGAGATGCACACCGCCGGTAATGCTGATAAGGTTGAGATTCTTTCAAAGGGGAATGTTATCCCGGTAATGAATCCGATACCGACAAATAATAATGGTTCATATAGAAAAGGTAATTCAAAAACCGACCTGAAAGCATTGTTTGATGCCGGGCAGATAGATCAAAAAATTACTATTAGGATTACGGGAAGTTTAAGTAACAAAACTTGGTGGGATTATACAATCAAAGCAAAAGCGGGGACAACAGACCGCTATTCGGTACCCGTGAAAAAGAATGCCGTCAAGCGTTAAAAATAATTGGTTTTGGAGTATAGGTAGAAATCACGGCAATGCTGCACTATCTGCTGCCACTGGTATCTTTATTCTGTTATTATGCTGGTCTCCCTTAAAAAAGCAAAAGGGAGTACAAACTTATCGTTCATTAAAAACAGCCCAGCCATGGCGTTCATATCCACAAGGGGCAAGCTGCTGCTAAGCAACAACTGCCCGGCCCACCGTCAAGCCCTATCAATTACCTGCTGCCTAGCACGTTTAAGGTGCCTGCCTGTCCAGCAGCGAATAAGCCGGGTTCACAGGCGTTAGGTTATCGGCATACTGGCCGTAGCGGAATGCATTTTGCTGGGTCAACGCCCTGCCGCCTGGCAAGGTTAGGCCTGTTGTTTTTACTATTGTGGCGGCTGCTATTGTCAGCGCTGCCCTTGTATTATTCATTTTATTGGTTGTATGGTTGTTAATATTTAATTATCAGATAACCGCTTTTGCGGTTTACCGTTTCGCCTGCTTTGTATTCTATCGAATAAAAGTAAGTACCCGCAGGTAGCTGGCTGCCGCCGCTTGTGCTGCCATCAAAGGCTTTGCCATAATTGTCGTACCCTTTTGCTTCGTAAATTAAGTCGCCATTGCGGTTCATTACCCTTACGGTGTTCTGCGGGAAGGCCTCGATGCCCTGTATGGTAAACCTGTCGTTTATACCATCACCGTTTGGTGATATCCCTTGATGCACCACCAGTTCCAGCGGTAAGACATCAAAGTTTAGTTCCGGTTTCTGTACTATGGTTGTGGTGTTGTTGCTGTTAGCGGGCATTGCGGCTATAACCGATGGCACCTGTTTGCTTACCGCAATTGCATAAATTTTCTTTGTAATACCGTCTTCTGCCGTTACCTCTATGGTTACGTGCGTTGGCGTTACACCTGCATTCAGCAAAATAGGTGACGACGGAATGGTATTGGGAGTTATTACACCATTTATTTTAATAGTTGCAGCTGTATCATATGCCGAAGCTGCCACCGTAACCTTGGTTGTAGCTGCTGTAACAACTGCGTTGCGATTGTAATCGGCAGTGCCCGTAGTGGTAGTAATATGTGCACCTGGTTGAAAAATTATTCTATAAAGTACGGCAGTTTTGCGCGGCGGGCGATTTATTGTAATGGCATAAACTTTTTTGGTAACGCCATCGGCAGCTGTAACCTCTATGTTTACAGTTGTAGTTAATAAGTTCACGGGGATCGGCTGGCTGGCTATACCGCTGGCTACTACAAGTCCGTTAACCCGGATGGTTGCACCTGCGTATGCTGCGGTTGAAGTAAATGTAACAGCCGTTGTTGTTGATGGTACGGTTATAGCACGGTTATAATTTGCCGGGCCACTGACCGTGGTGAATGTTGCGGAAGGGCTGCTTACTATTTTAGTAAGTAGGGCGACAGAAGACCCGTCACGGGTGACCGTAACCGTATAAGTTTTGGTAATAGCGCCGGCAGTTACTACTACAGGTATGGAGTTGGCACCAATAGCCAAGGCTACAGTGGCTGCCGAGCCACTGGCGACAGCCACGCCATTAACCGTTATATTTGCTGCTGCGCTGCTTGCGGTTGGGGTAAATTTTATATTGCTTGTTACACCGCTAACAGCAATTGCATAACTTAAAACATCTTTATTAAAAACGGGGCTTAACGTACCTGTGCCGGGTACAAGTTTTGCTAAATCGGCACTAGGAGATAAAGGCAAACTAAAGCTAAGCACGCCCGACGGCGAGGCTGTTTCGGTACCCGCGGCAGATTTTGTTACCGTAACCGTGGCACCGTTATAAGCAACTGCATATTTCTTACCGGGATCTAACCCGCACAGCGTGTGGGTGCCGGTTAATGGGCCTGTATAGGCGTAAGATGCCGCCGAAACCGGTACCGGGTATTTGGCAATGCTATTATTGAATAAAACCACTTCGGTATTGCCGTTTAGGGTTATCAAACTGCCCTCCATATTGTTTTGGCTGGTAGCAATGGCCGTGGTTATCATTTCTGAAGCGGTTTTGGCCCCGGGCTGCATTACGGTTACGATATCCTGCTTAAGCGGGTTGTTGGGTACGCTTACTTCTGCCCGCCAGGTATTGGTGTTGAATGCGTAATTAACGGCGCTCCCGTAAACATTATCGGGGTTGTTACTTTCATTTACAGCCGCAACATTTACCACGGCTGGGATAACGGTATGAACAAATAACTTTGAATTATCTATGGTAGCGGTAACGTTATTACCGTTCACCACCGGCTGATTTAAAAAATGCCAGCGCAACTGTTTTTTGTATTGCCCGGCAGCGTTGGTGCTGTTTTTTGCCTGGAATTTATCGTAAGTGACAAATACGTTTGAGTTACGCAAGTACAAGAACGAGCGGTAAAAATACCTGACAGAACGCTTACTGGTGTCGGGATTATAATAGCTTATATAGTACGCGCTGGTGAGGTCAGACCGGAAGTACGAGAACTTATCGTTTTGCTCCTGGTGTGTTGGCTCATCATATCCAAATGAAGTTTGCCCGCCCACGGTATGTGACGGATCCGGGTATGGCGGGTCGTAATCTGTACCATCGTTTATGAATAATGTATTGCTTTGGCTGCTCCAGTAAGAGTAATTTGTAGAACCACTGATTCCGTTACCGCCGCTTGCAGGCACCTCATTGGCTCCTACCAATAGCAAATCATCGCCATCGTGGCTGTCTCCGCGTACAATTTTGAAGTGCCCGGCATTATTGTGGTTATGCTGATCATATGCGGCTACGCCCATTTCTAAAGCTGCCCAGGTTGCCCCGGTTGTCCAGTCAGAGCGCATGTAAAATTTATTAAGACCGGTGTTAACTGGCACAACACTATAAGTATTAATGGTTGGGATAGGGTAATAAGGCTTGTAATTATAAGCCGCAGATGCACGCGTTTTGCTGTACAGCATTTTTTCCCAGGTAGTTTCGGGGTAGCCAACGCTGTAAATCAACAAGTTTACCGGCTTAAGTGCCGTTTTATAAAAGTATTCGATGTTTGGCCCCTGCGGTGTGCCCTCTAATATAGCAGATAAACGCAGTGGCAAACCATAGGACGATACACAACCCAAAAAAGAGCCGTTATCATTAGCGTTATCATATTGAAAATTACTGGGGGTATATGCATGTACCAAGGCCTCCGCCGTTTTGGTCATGAATGTTTTAAAGCTGGCGTCTGTTTGCATCAGGTCTTCCCCGGTACAGCTTTTTACCAAGTAATAGTAATCTATCAAGAAACTGGTTGAGGCACCTCCATAGCTCCAGCCCTGTACCGGTATCCCATCTTGCTGCGGGGCTGCCAAGATAGTTTTGGGGCCGAGATAAGATTTTGTAGCGCCCGAAGGTAAGCCGCCTTTAACAGATTGGGTAAAATAATTGAGTGCAGTCTCTGCTGATGTTGTGGTATTCGGGTTTAAGCTGCCGGGGTTGCCTATAGCGCGCTGGCGGGCAAAATCTATCATCTTTTGCGACATCGGGTCATCGCTACCAATGGCATAACCCATGTAGCCGGCACATATCAGGTGACCAATAAAGTAGTTACCTGTCGGATCATCCTGTAGCTGGTTCAAAACATAAGGTTTGGCACTCATAAAGGTGAACCAATCTTTCATTATATGCAGCAGGGCAGTTTTACGGGTTGCGCCCAATTCGTCGTAGCACCAATCGTATATAACGGCTATAGTTTTACCAACGTGGCGTGTAGCATACGAGCTGTTGTATTGAAATATATTGGGTTGGTAATTGGTATTCGGCGGGTAGTCGGCATAGCCTTTTATGATCGCATCTGCCAGTGCAAGCATTTTGTTGGAATAAGCCGTAGCATTGGCGCCTGCATTATTGGTTTTAGTAAGCTGATGGGCCATACCCAAAATAAGGGTTGCTTCTTCCCAGTTGCTCCCGCAATAGGAGTAAAACACGTCGCCGGTATTGTAATAAGCGGAGCTACCTGCGTTAGCCGGGTTCCACGGTATAACAGTATGGGGTAAATATTTATTTGCAGTAGCCAAAAGGTTTGTCCAGTCGGCGCTATTGCTGTTCTTCTTAGCAAACAGGGCCGCTTTTGTGGGCGCATCTAAAAATATGCGGGGGCGGCTAAACACCACCGGTTGCTGCGCAAAGACCGTTTGCGCTAATATTAAGTTTATGAAACATATAAAGGCAAATTTGCAGCAGAACATGTTTAACAAGATGAGAAGTAATTCTTCGAGTTTGCGACGCAAGTACTTTATCATAGGTGTGATTTTAAGGTGTTAAGTAGTGTGTTAGTCTCGCCTTAAACCAATTGCTTCCTATTTTAAAACCAAATGATTACGGCTATATTTTTCACAAAGATACCCGTACCCGAGCTGGTGAAAAATCGTCTTTTAGGGTGATATGGTAATGGAGACGGTCGCTTCCTGTGAATTTGAGCCGGCCTTATCACCCTAAAAGGTGATATTTTAATAATCAACTTTTTACGTGCTTTGTTGCAGACGATATGACGTGAGCGGGTTGCCGGTTGTTTAAACCACGATAGTAGGTTTCTGCGGGCTAAGACATTATATTTTATTACTTTAGGTGAAAGTATTTGCTTTTATAAAACCTACACCGAATGCAACGTTTTTACGCCTTAATTTTACTGCTGTTTATTGTAACGCTTAGGCTGCAAGCGCAAAACCCGGCCATTGATAGCCTAAAGAAAATCATTGCATTGCACAAGAGCGACGAGACCGAATGCATCACGATGAACCGCCTGGCCTCACAACTTACCCGGTACGATATGAACCTTGCGAAGTATCACCTCTCCAATGCAATAAGGCTGGGCACCAAAGTAAACAGTCCGCGTAGCCTTAGTGCATCATATGCGCAGCTGGTTACTATTTATTACGGCACAGGCTTAATAGATAGCGCAGAATATTTTTTAAGTAAGGCAAAGGAAATAGCAGATAATGCCAATTCGGGCTCTAAAAATGATACCAGGGCAAAAATGAATTATTACAGTTCGGCAGGCTTGCTTTACAAAATGGAGGGCAATTATATCAAGGCACAGCCGAATTTTTTAACCGCGCTTGAATTGAGTAAAAAATTGGGGCAAGAACCTTCGGATCTTGAAGGCATCGCCGGCCAATCGCTTAATGTTGGCAATACCTATGTAAACCTTGCCGACTATAAAAAAGCACTAGCCTACCACTTGAAGGCCTTAAAACTTTTTTCACAGCTCAATAGCCAAAAGGGTATATCGTTCACTTACCAGGCCCTGGCCGAAGATTTTACCAAGCTGCAACTGTATGCCCAGGCACTCCCCTATGCCTTAAAAGCGCAAGCACTTAAAAAAGCAATAAACGATAAACGCGGGGCATCGTCGGCAAGTATCGGGCTGGCCATTATATACCGGGGACTGAAAAGATATGACGATGCCCTTGTACAGTTTAACATGGCGCTACAGGTACTGAAAGACATGAATTTGACTGCCGAGCAGGTAACCACCCTAACAGAAATTGGCAACACCTACGGCGAAATGAACAGGCCACAGGATGCCATTGCCTGGCTTACCAAAGCACAGGCTTTGGCCGCAAAAATGGGCGATACAACTGCCGCCACCATTATCGACACGAAAATAAACTACTTGCAGGCCGGCACAAAGGCAAAAAAGCAATCGGAAGAGAAGCTGCTTACCGCTGTGAATACATCGATAAAAAGAGGGGATAAACAACAGGAGGTTGACAATTATAAATACCTGGTCAAATTTTATGCTGATGAAAAGGATTTTGAAAAGGCATTGCTTTACAACGAAAAATACCACGCAGCCATCAACAGCATACAAAACAACGATTTGACGCTACAGATAAAAAAGCTGGAGGAGGACTTTAACGTAGAGCGCAAAGAACAGGAGATTGCCCTGCTGAAAAAAGACCAGAAAATAAACAAAACCAACCTGGAGAAGCAAACCACCCTGCGCTACGCCTCCATCGTGGTGGGCAGCCTGCTGCTGTTGGTTATTGGCATTGCGGCTTACCGCAATGGTACCATCCAAAAGGCGAGGGGCATCATAGAAATGGACGAAATGCGCGTAGCCATTGCACGCGACCTGCACGATGATATCGGTTCCCGGCTTACCAATATACAATTCCTTACAGAGCTTTTCCGCCAGCCCATTACCGGCCCTAAGAGCGAGAAGGATTTCATCATCGATATACGCGAAGAGCTGCTGGCCTCTACCGAGGCGCTTGACGAAATCGTATGGAATATGAAAACCAAACCGGATGAACACAGTACCTTAACCGTACGGATGATGCGCTACGCCGGGGAGATATTTGACGACCATGATATAGAATACCGCCTGGATATGGATGATAGCTTTGCTGATAATCAACTATCGCATGGGCAGCAACGCGACGTTTTTTTAATATATAAAGAAATCCTGAACAATACTCGCAAGCATGCTGCTGCAAAAAATGTTGCCATAGCACTAAAAGCAGACAAAGGGCAACTGAACATCACCATTCAAGATGATGGCAAAGGTTTTGACGCCGAATCTGTAAAGAGCAAAGGACGTAACGGTTTGCTGAATATAAAAAGCCGAGTGGAAAAATGGGGCGGAAACCTGGCGATATCCTCAGACAAGGGTACTATGTTGAGCATTTCCATCCCGATTACAAAGAAAACCAAACCGTGGGGCATTAAACGTCTCCAAAAGGTCTAAGCAAATATATTATGGAACAGAAGTTAGTGATATTTGAAGATAATGAGGCCCTGCGCAACTCGCTGGTATATCTTTTAAACTCACAGAATTATAACGTAGTAGGCGATTATAACAATGTAAATGATGTCTTAACACAGATAAAACTCACCCAGCCCGACCTGGTGATTATGGACATAGATATGCCCGGCAAAGACGGCATCGCTGCCGTGGGCGAAATAAAAGAGGTACGCCCCGAAACCATCATTATTATGTACACCCAGTTTGAGGACGACGAACGATTGTTCAAAAGCATTTGTGCCGGGGCAGACGGCTACATCCTCAAAAAAACCTCGCCCGAGAAGTTTTTCGATGCCATTAAAGATGTGCTGAATGGCGGAGCGCCCATGTCGCCGTTGATCGCTAAAAAGGTGATCAATTCATTTAAAACGCAAAAGCCTGCAACCAGCAATAGCCCCCAACTTAGGTACGACCTAACCAACCGCGAGGCGGAGATATTGCAACTGCTTACCAAAGGTTACAGTGTAAAACTGATAGCGCATGAGATGAGTATCGCGTACGATACCGCCAGATCGCACCTGCGCAACACTTACCGCAAGCTGCATGTAAACTGCGGCAAGGAGGCCATTGCCAGGCTGCTGGCCGATAAAATCAGCTGATTAATATAGAAGAGGGCTCATCGGCAACCCTTAATTTTACGATTATACCCACAAAAAAAGCCGCGGTTTTCACACTGCGGCTTTCCGTATTTTTTCCATTTGTGGGTTGTTCTACAACAGTTTCCTAACAATTCTTTGCTATCGAACTACTTTTCTTTGTAAGAAAAGTAGCATAAGAAACATAATACTATTAAGATATTTAGAAGATTATAGAGGCTTAGGAAAGTGATTTTTATGGATGCATTAAATTAATAATTCATGATAAGAAAGCATTATTCGAAGGTTGTTATAAGCTTAAATTAAAAGACCTAAAAAAAAAGCAAATATGGCGGAAGAACAGGTAATGAATTTTTCATTCAGATATATGCTTAACGAGTTCTTATGCAATCATTCCGCAGTAATAATACCCAACAATATCGAACTTGTATAACAAATGCGATTGATGAATTCAGTAGGAAAGTTAGGCTGGCTGTATTGTATATATCGTATTCGTTTAATACATCGGGGAAACGGTCGCCATTCATATCCATCATATCCAATTTTGTTTTATTGGTTGAGGAATGAATGGAATAGGAACTGTGTGAGACCTGCACGGAGTACCGGTTTTTTTCCCCATGCCCGTATCCATCAGGAAGAAGACGTAAACAATACTTCAGGCAATGCCGATATGGTTAAACGACCGCACCAAGCTATTCCACGTTTATCATCAGATACTGGTGCCAGGCACACTTCTGTAGTGCAATGCCAACTATCTGGCGGCGGGGTTCAGGCCGTCCAATGGTTATTCATCATTCCATATATTCCCATGCACTTTGGTATCCGCCTGTGTTTTCGGCATACTTTACCATGTCTGCGTAAAAGGGCAGGCTGGTAATGGTGGCGCTATCGCCAACAATAACCAATTTTTTGCGGGCGCGGGTCATGGCCACGTTCATGCGCCGGGTATCCGCCAGGAAGCCGATAGTGCCTTCGGAATTGCTCCTGGTTAAGCTTATATACACTACGTCGCGCTCCTGCCCCTGAAAGCTGTCGATGGTATTTATGCTTATTTTGTCCACGTACAGAGATAAGGGTGAGGCGTCAAATAATTCTTTAAGTACCCGTATTTGTGCCTTGTATGGCGATATAATCGCCACCGACGGGAAATCTGTGTGTTGCCTTGCCAAAACAGCTGCCAGTCCTTCTAAATGCTTCAATAAAAACGCAGCCTCATCCGGATTGATGGAGCTGGTTCCATCTGCTTTCTCGTCGAAACCGCAGCCGGCGATATCTATAAAACTCATTGGCATATCGCCGGTAAACAATAGCCGATTTGCAACAGAAACGTTAGCAATAAGGCGATTACCATAAAATTCTGCGGAGGAAAAACCCATGATAGCCTCGTTCATCCGGTATTGTTCTTCCAGTAACGCAACAGCGTTTGGGTGGCGTATAGCGCATTTCTCGAACAAGGTGGTACCCAATCCGTTTTTTGCAGCAACATCCGACTTAATAGTTGGTGGAAGCTGAAAATGATCGCCCGCCATAATTACTTTTTCGGCTTTCAGGATGGGGATCCAGCAGGCGGGTTCGAGCGCCTGCCCTGCTTCATCTATTACTACCGTGTGGTATTGTTTATCGCGCACGGTATGGTGATTACAGCCCACCAGCGTCGCGGTAATAACCTGGGCTTTTTCTACCAGGTCGTCAATAATAAACTGCTCTATCTTTCCAACATCCTTCATAATGCGGTGCGCCTCGTCAAACAGGGCTTTGCGCTGGTCCCGTTCGCGCTTGCCAAAGCTGCGCTTGTATTGGTGCGCCATATTTTTATAACCCGATGCCTGTTTTTTTAATTGCTTAGCATCTTTGGTGTAATGATGGGCAGCCATCTTGCTGTCCAGCGTTAACGCCGTTAGTCTTTCCGATACCCGCGCGGGGTTGCCTATGCGCAGGACATTCAAGCCTTCGGCAGCCAGTTGTTCGCTTAGCAGGTCAACGGCGGTATTGCTTGGCGCTACTACCAATATTTGTTTTTGATTTTGATGGATAAGTTTTTTTATGGCCTGTACAATAGTAGTGGTTTTACCCGTGCCCGGCGGCCCATGTACAATAGCCAATTCATTTGCCCAAAGTATTTGCTGTACCGATGCGGTTTGCGAAAGATTTAAGCTACCAGCATCTATCGCATCTGCACCAATCGAAAAGGTAGCGTTATCCTCTCCGGTGAGAACTCTGATAAGCTTGCCATCTGGTTTGCTGCTTAAAACCGAGGCCTGTTTTAAGGCCTCCTGCATCTCGTCGTAGCTATTATTGTCAAAAAGCAGCTCTACGCCAAGTTTGCCGTCGCGTGCCCAATCAGGTAGTTCGTCGGTAAATAAAGTGATTTTCAACCTCTCAGTCCCCTGGTATGCGATAGTGCCTTCTACGCGGTTTGTCCCGGCGTCGTGGTTAGAAAACAGAACAGCGGGCGCACCAAACCTAAACTGGTGCGAAATGTCTTTATGAGTGGTACGCTCCACTTCAATGGTAAGGTAATCGCCCCGGCTGGGTTCGCTGCCCCTGATGGCGATTGGATACCAGGCTATACCGGTCGCCCGGCGATCTGTAACGGAAGTGTTTTGTGTGAGTTTTAAATATGCGCTCCGGTCTTCATCGCGCTCGGTTTTTAGTAACTGAAGCAGGTTTTTGAAATAGTCCATTCGCGGCAAAGGTAATTAAACAAGCGTTAAGTAGCCATCTGCGGCCGGTACCCACCCTGGAAGGCATTAACGATGGAACGTGGCGTAAGCACGGTTACCTTGCCATTTTCAAGAAAAGGCAAGGCCGCCCCGTATCCACCCGGCGACCATTTGTTGATTTTGCCGCCCGCCAACAGATAAGCCTCATTTGCTATCTCAATAAAAGTACCATCAGGCAGTTCGTCAACCTTCGCCTCGAATGTTGTCTTATTACCATCTGGCCCAATCCTTTCAGCGTGTAGTATTGCATCTATTTTCCCGACCAGCACATTATCAGGAAAGCCATATGCAGGGTTGCCTTTCAGCCAAGCTACTTTAAAACGCTTGGCATCCTCGCGGCGGCACTCAAAACATGGGCGGTGCCCGGCAGAAAACGCAGTCGCTTCGTCAAGGAAAAAAAGCTCGGTCCACAGCCCCGGCGTCATTATTTCGCGGTGCCTGCCTTTAAATTGCAACAGGCAGATGATCCAGGCTTTATGTTTAAAAGGGCGTAGGATGGTTTTACCACTGTTGTGCAGTTGCCCTCGGTTGCCCAACCAAGCGCCGCGAGTCCGTGTTTTAATAATATCGCCCTGAGGGTTTACTCGGTTTTGCAGCATGGTGTTTTATTTGTTAAGAGATATTTTTTAACACCGGCAATATACTAAATAAATTAGTATTAACTTTGCTGTTATCATGAGCACGATGAACCCGGCGATGCAGCTGGCAGCTGATTACCTCGAAAGTACAAATACCGTTGTTTTCCTTACCGGCAAAGCAGGTACAGGTAAAACAACCTTTTTACAACAACTAAGGCAAACCGCTAAAAAGAAACTGGCTATAGCAGCGCCAACCGGGGTGGCTGCCATCAATGCAGGTGGAATGACAATACATTCTTTATTCCAAATACCCTTTGGCCCGCTTATTCCTTCGGGCACTGAGAACCCGGAAATACATTACAACGACGAGAAAAAAGAGCTTTTAGGTAGCCTGGAACTCCTGATTATAGATGAAGTGAGCATGGTGCGGCCTGATGTGCTCGACCAGATAGACCTTATCCTACGCAACATCAAGAGCTCAACCTATCCTTTTGGCGGGGTACAATTATTGCTCATCGGCGATCTTTCGCAACTTAGCCCCATTATCAGGGATGAGGAGTGGCGCATCCTGAACCGCTATTATGCCACTCCTTATTTTTTTAGTAGCCTGGTGATGCAAAAGACGGCTTACGTGCGCATCGAACTAAATCACGTTTATCGGCAAAAGGAGCAAGCATTTGTGGATATACTTAATGAGGTACGCAACCAAAACGTCAGCCAGGAAAGTCTGGCATTACTTAATGCGCGCCATCAGCCGGGTTTCCGCCCAAGCGCCGCAGAGCCATACATTACCCTCACAACCCATAACAGCATTGCCCAGCAACTAAATAACGAATTTGTTGAGGCCCTGCCCGGGAAGGTGTATGAGTTTGTTGCAACTATTCGCGGCGATTTCCCCAGGGATGCTTATCCCACGCAAATTAACCTCAAGTTGAAAATAGGGGCCCAGGTGATGTTTGTAAAGAACGATGGCTCGGCTGAGAAGCTTTTTTATAACGGGAAAATAGGTACGATCGCCAGGATTGAAGGCAGCACCGTATTTGTGCAATGCGGGCACGAAAGCCGCGAAATAGCAGTGGAGGCGCTGGAGTGGACCAACGTAAAATATCAAATGGAGGAGGAGCAGATAAACGAAACCAACGCAGGCAGTTTTACGCAGATCCCGTTAAAGCTGGCTTGGTCTATCACGATACACAAAAGCCAGGGTTTAAGTTTTGATAAAGCCATCATCGATGTTTCGGAAGCTTTTGCGCATGGGCAAGCCTACGTTGCGTTAAGCCGCTGCCGAACCTTGTCAGGGATGGTGCTGCGCAACGCCATATCGGCACAAAATATAATTGGCGACCCGGCCATTACATACTTTAACAGTAATGCAAAATTGATAACACCCGATGAACAAAGCCTTAGACGCGACCAGCAGCGGTATGGTCAATTTCTGTTGGCAGAGTTGTTTAATTTTGCAGGCTTAAAAACGGCATTAAAAGGCTTTGAACCATTAGCACCAGGATTGCAAGCGGATATTTTTGACATTGCGGAGAAATTTATGCGCCGCCAGGAGATGGCAGATACGGAAAGAATAAAAAAAGCTGCGGCATATTTTTTAGAAAAATTAAAAGTAACAACCGAGAGCCTGCATGGACAAATAGCCTTTTTAATAGGCACATCTGTTGAAAAAGCAGCCAAAGCCGATAAGCTGATGCAGTGGATGATGGCGCGGATAAGCCTAATGGAGTACTTCTCGGACAATGACTTTACCGTAGAAGATTACCTCGAGAAAAAGTTAAGCGCAAAAGCCGGTGCCATCGCCG
>NZ_CAMLOV010000094.1 GCF_946481715.1 uncultured Mucilaginibacter sp.
GGTTTTATTATTTATCCTTTTATTATCCGCTAAAACCTCTGCACAAAGTAACTTTAAGCCAGGGTATATTGTAGGCCTGAAAGGCGATACGGTTAAAGGGCTGGTTGACGCCCGGGAATGGGATGTTAACCCCGATATAGTTGCCTTTAAGCCGAATGCCGACGGACAAGAGGCTGTTTATACATTAGCAGATATTAAGGGCTTTGGTGTATTTAAGAACGCCGACTTCGAAAAATTGGAATTGCCCATTAGCTTGGATTATATTGATGTTGGAAAGGCATCGGTGCATGCCAGGCAAAAAACTGAGGTTCGTACGGTATTTTTAAAGGTGGTAACTACCGGTAAGGCCCTGAACCTTTATAGCTATACCGACCTTATAAAAACAAGGTTTATTGTGTTGGAGAAAGCCACAAACAGGGCACAGGAATTGATTTACCATGTTTATACCGATGAGAACGTCAGCTTTATAAAATGGCTATCGCAATTTAGGGATCAATTGCTAAATTTAGCTGATAATGCTAAAACAGATAACCCTTCGCTAAAAAAACAAATTCAAAACTCGCGGTACGACCAGATGGAAATAGCAAATATCGTACGCGTGATAAACCTGGATGAAGGGCCGGTGTTTACGGCTGAGAAATTATTTACTACGAGGCTTTTCGTTGGTGCAAGCTATGTGAAAAGTTCACTTAATTACCTGATGAATAGCCCTGTAAAAAAGGGTATTGTATACAGTTCCGGACCAAAAATAAATGCCGGTATTGATTTGATCTTCAATAAGAAAAAGGGGGATGCATTTTTTAGGGTAGAGGTTGGCTATAATGAGGACAAATTCAACTTCCTGATTCAGGATAACTCCTTTGCCTCGCGTAACTTTTTCATCAATTATAAGACAATATCCCTGCAGCCGCAGTTTATATATAATGTTTATGCGAAGGATTATTTAAAGATTTTCATAGATGTTGGTTTTATATACAATAGCTATAAATTTAACAACTATTCAGTTTATAGCTACAGTACCGACCCACCGCTGATACAACACCCCGATGCGCTCGACTTTTCAACATCTACGGTTCGTTTACTTCTAAAGGCAGGGGTTGTAGTAAGTAAACACTTCGAGCTTAACCTCGGATTCATGACAAAATCGGAAATACCGGGAAGTAATACAGCGCGTTTCGACTTAGGTAGTTACCAAGCTGGATTTAATTTTTTATTTTAGAGGAATAGAATAGACGTCTATAGTAATATTTCGCCAACTACGATTTGGGCGATTAGAGGCGTGGATGTATTGTAAAGCAGAGAACCAATAGGTATTAGCGTTAACAGTTCCATATTTTACTGCCAGTAATGGCGTTACTTATGCCCAAAAAGGCTAACACCTATAGTTTATTATTTATTTTAATATCAATTATCATGGAAAGCTTATCCCCCAATATTTTCGTTACCGATATCAATAAAACTATCGAGTTTTACACCATTTTAGGATTTGAAGTTGCCATGAGTGTGCCCGAAAACGGCCCGGACCTGGTTTGGGCCATGATGGTTAAAGGCAGCGTTACTATGATGTTCCAAACGTTTGAAGCTTTGGGCGGGGAATTGCCGGAGGTGAAGCGTACCGATGGCGGCTCGTTGTTATTCTATATAAAGCTTCAAGGCATTCGTGCGTTTTTTACGGATATCAGCGATAAGGTGCATGTGCTAAAAGGGCTAGAGAAAACTTTCTATGGAGCTACGGAGTTCTCCATCCTTGATAATAATGGCTACGTATTAACTTTTGCCGAAGACGAAACTGATGATAACCTTTAAACGGCTCGACCACTTCCATGTTTGCGTGCCGCTTGAGCGGCTGGAAGAAGCGCGTTTGTTTTATACAGGGGTTATTGGGTTGCAGCAAATATACCGGCCTGATCACGTGTTCCCTTCCGCAGGCTATTGGTTTGATATTGGCGACCTCCAGTTGCACATTGGGGTAGAGCCAGCTTTACCCCGTACCATCCGCCACGTGGCTATGGAGGTGGCCGATATTGCGGCAGCACGGCAATATTTAGAAGCAAATGGCGTGGAAATAATAGAAGAACCGGTCATCCCCGGCCGAACACGTTTTGCTTTTATAGACCCGTTTGGCAACAGGATGGAATTACTACAGATACCATAATACACCTGGTGGTTGTAAGTTGTGTAGCCAATAATAAAACTTACTATTGCGCTTTCTCTTTATAGGGTTATGAAGATACTTACGCCGGCCATGCATGGTTATATAGATTATTTGTTTGTGGTGTTCTTATGGGCTGCCCCAACATTGTTTGTACTGCCCGATGATTTAGGCCGCTTTGCTTACTTGTTGGGTATTGCCCACCTAGCCTTAACCATTTGCACCGAGAACGCTTCGGGGATATTCAAGTTTTTCTCCTTGCCCATGCATGGGCTGATAGAACTGTTCGTAAGTATTGTTTTAGTAATTTTAAGCTACACTTATTTAAGCTACGATGAGCGTGCCAGGGCATTCTTACTTACGTATGCGGCGCTGTTGCTGGTGGTGTTTCTGGTGACGGACTATACCGACTCGGAAAAAATAATTAAAAAAATTAGAACCCCAATTCGGTCGCGGGATCCCAAAACAGTTCTTTAAAGTTTTGTACCTGGTTGTCAATCACGGTTATTCCCTCATTTGCCAGCATTTGCTCCATCGTATCGCCACCAAAATGAAATTTTCCTGTTAGCAGCCCTTGCCTATTTACCACCCGGTGTGCGGGTACGGGCGGGTTTGCTGTACCGCAAGCCATCATGGCATAGCCAACTATCCTTGATGATTGTTTAGAGCCAAGATACGATGCTATTGCGCCATACGATGTTACCCTGCCTTTGGGTATCAGCCTTACTACATCATAAACGTTATCGAAGAAGTTATAATCGGGCATTGTTGGCATTAAAACGAGAACTTAAGGTAGTTAATGTTTTTGTTGTGCTGCAAGTATTTTTTCTCGTAATAAGTTTTGATGGATAGCACCTCGTCTGCAAATTCCGAGTGGTAAAGGTCTTCGGTTTTAGCAAACAGCGGAAGTTTTAATTCCACTATCTTATCGGCAGTGTAGGCATGCAGCCCGTCATTATCGGTTTTTAAATTTACATAGCCGCCCGGTTTTAGCAACACGCGGTATTTATCTAAAAAGCGGGGAGAGGTAAGCCGCTTTTTCTCCCTGCTAAGCTGTGGCTGAGGGTCGGGGAAGGTTATCCATATCTCGTCGATCTCGCCGGGTGCGAAGTAATCGGTAAGGTTTTCTATCTGTATGCGTAAGAAAGCTACGTTAGGTACGCCCTCCTCCAACGCTGTTTTAGCACCCCGCCAAATGCGGTTGCCTTTATAATCAACCCCAATAAAATTTTTATTCGGGAACATTTGCGCCAGGTTAACTGTGTATTCGCCTTTGCCGCAGGCCAATTCCAATACTACCGGGTTGTTATTTTTAAAAAAATCATTTGCCCAGGCGCCCTGGTAGGGTTTGCCTGCATCCAACTGTAATACATTGCTGAAGGTATCTATCTCGGCAAAACGCCTAATTTTATCTTTTCCCATAAAGGCACAAAATTAAAAAAATTATTTTGTTGGGGCGTTTACAATGGCAATGGGCTGCAGCCAATCGCTGTTCTGCAAACTACGCACAGCAAACTGCCAACTGAAACGCTATCTTTGCACCATCCGGGATAAAAACCCGGCAACTAACATGATAAAAGAAGCAGAAATTGTATGCCCGCCCGGGCAGCAGGGAGATGAAACGGTTTTAACAGCGCTTGCATCGGCAGCAATTAACATCCCGCAGAATAGAATCAAAGGCATTAAGGTGCTCAAACGGTCGATAGATGCGCGTGGCCGCAAGGTGCTTTACCGTATGCAGGTTAGCGTTTATATAGACGAGCCTTACCTGCCCGAAGTTTACAGCCATCAGTATAAAAATGTAAAGGATGCCAAATCCGTAATTATTGTGGGTGCAGGCCCTGCGGGCTTGTTTGCTGCGCTACAATGTATTGAGCAGGGCTTAAAGCCCATTATAGTTGAGCGCGGCAAGGACGTAAAGCAGCGCCGCCGCGATCTGGCAAGTATCAACAAGCAAGGGTTGGTAAACCCCGAATCGAACTATTGCTTTGGCGAGGGTGGGGCGGGTACCTATTCCGACGGTAAGCTGTACACCCGCAGCACTAAGCGCGGCGATGTTACCGGCGTACTGAAAGCCTTTGTTGCCCACGGCGCTACCGAAGATATTTTGGTAGATGCCCGCCCGCATATTGGCACCAACAAGCTGCCGCAAATTATCACCGCCATGCGCGAGAGTATTTTGAATGCAGGTGGCGAGGTGCTGTTTGATACTAAAGTAACCCAATTGTTGGTGCAGTTTGGGAAGGTAAAAGGCGTGCAACTAGCCGATGGCGAAAAGTTGCTTTCGGATGCGGTAATATTGGCTACCGGGCATTCGGCGCATGATGTGTTTAGGATGCTGCATGCGCAGGGGATTTTGATAGAAGCTAAACCTTTTGCCCTTGGCGTGCGCATAGAGCATCCGCAGGAGATTATCGACCGCGCCCAGTACCATTGCGAATACCGCGGCCCCGATTTACCGCCATCGTATTATAATTTGGTAGAGCAGGTGGACGACCGTGGCGTATTTTCCTTTTGTATGTGCCCTGGTGGCATTATTGCCCCCTGTGCAACAGCAGCGGATGAGATAGTAGTGAACGGCTGGAGCCCAAGCAAACGCAATAACCCCTTTGCCAACTCGGGTACGGTGGTGCAGATAAATATGGAAGATGTAAAAGGGGATATGGCCGACCCCTTCCGGATGCTGGATTTTCAGCAACGGGCAGAGCGTCTTGCCTTTAGGGCTGGCGGCGGCAACCTGGTAGCGCCCGCACAGCGTATGGTTGATTTTGTGGAGCGCCGAGTATCTGCCAACCTGCCTGTAAATTCTTACCTGCCGGGTTGTAAAAGTGTTGATTTAATTGAAGTATTGCCCGACTGGATACACGCCCGCCTGCGAAAAGCATTGCCCGCCTTTGGTAGAAAAATGAAAGGCTATTACACCAACGAAGCGATATTGGTGG
Organism: uncultured Mucilaginibacter sp.; assembly: GCF_946481715.1. Next base: position 5,095 of record NZ_CAMLOV010000094.1, read on the forward strand.
GAGTAGAATCACGCACCTCGTCGCCTATAAAAGTGCCAAGGGATAGGGAAACTTACCAGCACCCACAGGTTGCCGGCTTATTTCCTTGCGGGGAAGGGGCGGGTTACGCAGGCGGCATTATTTCCGCTGCGATTGATGGGGTGAATTGTGCAAATGGGGTAAAAGCATTTCTTTCTTAAACACATTTCCTTGCACTGCCATTCAACCCTAAACCCGATTGGCGTAAAAGGCGCTTCTACCAGCGGCTTGGACAGAAAGCGGGAGTATCGGTACCTATGGAACTACAGGCATTGCTTTTCAAAAAAGCCTACTGCTACCGCAAGCTCTTTACACCAACTCTTCGCAACTATACCCCGCCATCCCCAAAATATGTTTGATGGTTTGTGGTTCGATGCGGCTACTTACGATGCGGAGTACACGGTCGCAATCTTCCAGGTCGAAAGTGTATTGTTTGATATCTGCCAGGGCGCTAAGCAGTGGTTGTAAGCGGCTTGCCTGCCGGGGCGTTGTTACGCTTGTTTTAAATATCAGCACATCCATAGGTTTGTTGTTTTGGTAATATTTACAAAGCTGTACCGAACTTGTTTAAGCGCCTCATTTGGTAAGCAATGCAATGCCTGTGGGCATTTTGCTGAGGCGCATAAACAAGTTCGGTACAGCGGTAGAAATTATTTAACCTCGTCTTTAAAATCGGCCTCCGGTTTTTCTTCTTTAAAGGCGTTGCGCCCCATCCAGCCTTCGCCGCGGCGGCCCCAGCCGCAACGGTCTTTCCATTGGGCCTTAAAGTTGTCGCGTTCTTCGGGGCTCATGTTGCGGAAACGTTCTTCCATCATTTGCTTGCGGCGCATCCATGGGCCGCCACCAGGTCCACCTTTACCACCGAAGCCGAAGAGGATCTTACTCAGTATAAATATACCCATGGCTTGCCAAAAGGTAATGGTGCCTACGTGCAGTATTTCGGGCAGCAGGTGGTTCCAAAGCTGCATTACTACGTAACTTACAAGGGCTAATATGGCTGCCACCCCAAATGGAATAAGGAATAGCTTTTTTCTATGTTTTATATTCATTTCAATAGTTTTTATTAATAATCGTTAATTTCATTATACAACTGCTTCAATCGCTTGCGTAAATGCAGTACCGCGTAGCGCTTACGCGATACCAGCGTATTGGTGTTTTCGCCGGTACGTTTTGCAATTTCGTCGAAGGGGACATCCTCCAGTTCGTGCCAGATGAACACCTGCCGCTGCAGCTCGGGCAATTCATCAAGCGCTATAAAAAGTTGTTCCCAAAACAGGTTGCGGATATACTCGGTTTCGGGTGTGCGGGCCTCGGTGAGCAGGATGGCGCCAAAGTCCGGTGCGTCGTCGTCATCCCCGGCATCGTTGCCTGCCATGTCATCAAGCAGGGTTTCGGTGCGTTTTTTATGCTTGTCGAGTATCTTGTTGCGCGCAACACGGTACAGCCAGGCACTGGTTTGCTCAATCGGTTCCGAATTCACTACGTTGCTAAACTGGTACCAAACATCCTGCAGAATGTCTTCGGCATCGGCATCGCTTTTTACCCGCTTGCGGATAAACCCCAACAGGCTTTTACCATACGCTTTTATTGTGTGTATGATATGGCTTTCTTTATCCTGAGGCATTACTACGCTTTGCAATTGTATGAGTGTTTAAATATAAAGACGACTGTGCTTTTAAAACATTTTAAATTATTTAATTAAAATGCACTAATTTCACGAATGGGGCGAATTTCACGAATTATTGCATGGCGGGGGTTGTTCGTCACCCTGCCGTAAAAAGCCAACCGCCTACTGCCGTGTGCAAACTTTTCAATATCCTTGCGCGTTATACCACTATGGCCGATAAAAAAACACTGATACTGGGTGCCACGCCCGATGCAAGCCGCTATGCTTACCTTGCTGCCAATCGGCTTGTGAGCCGAGGGCATAGCATTGTAAATGTGGGCATTAAAACCGGCGAGGTAGCCGGCGTACTCATAGAAAAGCCTGAGACAATACATACTGATATTGATACCATTACCCTATACGTAGGCCCGCAAAACCAGCCGCCCCTGTACGATTATATCATCAACACCAAGCCGAAGCGCATTATTTTTAACCCCGGAACCGAGAACGCCGAGCTGCGCCGCCTTGCCCATCAAAACGGCATCCAAACCGATTATGCCTGCACCCTGGTACTGCTAAGTATTGGGCAATACTAAATGTAGTTGTACGAAACTGTACGATCCGTACAGTTCGTACAATTTCGTACAGTTCGTACAACCCGGGCACGATTTCGTACAGTTTCGCACAGGTTCGTACAGTTTCGTACAAATTCGTACAGTTTCGCACAGTTTCGTACAGGAGAAAGGCGGTTTGCGAAAATCTGCGTTTTTCTGTGGTTTTTCGGTGTTTTTCTGTGGTAAATACGGGGTAAAATCAGCTTTATCAAAAACATGCAATTTAGCCCTTTGGCGGGGGAAATGCGACAACGGCCGGGCCGCGACAATTTTAAATGGCCGGCTGCGGTCATGCAATTTTTAACCGGACGAAACAGCTGCCGCTATCATACTGCTACCGCCATCCCGCCATCCGAAAACAAAAACCAAAAGCTGTAAGTTTACCCAACATGGCCGATGTGCACTCCAAAGAAACCCGTAGCTACAATATGTCGCGCATACGCAGCAAGGATACCAAGCCGGAAATGGTAGTGCCACTACGGTTTGAGCAGCATTGATTGTATAATTTACTCCACCCTTTTCACCACCTCGTCATTGCGAGGAACGAAGCAATCCTCGGCTAGCAGGGTGGCGATTTGCGGGGTTAATACCTTGCCTTGGGGTAACATGAGGGTACACTTCCGATAGGTTGGATAAATTATTTTATTTTTTCTATTAACTGTCAGTAATATTTATATATTTGCACCAGTAAACAGTTCTTTGAAAAGTGTTTTGATGTCGAAGCCTGAAATGGAGTTCATTTGACTGTCTGAAAAGACAACCTTAACAGGTAAATTAACAGCACGAAACAATCCTTACCCCCCGATTATGGCTCATGACCTGAATGAGTATAGCGTGATGGAGTATTGATTTAGTTGTTATAAGTTTATTTATATGTAAACAGGATTTAAGTGAGTGTAGGGAGAACATTGCGTTACGCATTTCGGGAATCGACCATCAACAATTGTGCTTTTGGATGATATTGGTAAAACAGGACAATATTGTCAATTATGAAATAAATGAATGCGCCATCTAGATCGATGGATAGTATTATTTATAATTAAAAACAAAGCAACATGAGTAGATTAAAACAAAATCAAAGCATCGATAAAGTCATAGTAGCTATCGACTTTATCGCCAAGAACCAGTGTTCTCTTTCGGGAAAAGATGTAGAAGTCTTAAACGAAGCATCACAAAGCCTGCAAAGGCTAAAAAAGAAAAAGGGGAAAACGAATCAACAAATCCGCAAGGAAATTGAACGTGTAGTTGAACTTTTAGTATTTTTTTTGGTTGATAATCAATAGATGTGTAGTTAGTACCGAGCACTCCTTAATTTTTTACACAATGAATTTAGGAAGCGTCATTAAAGATATTCGAAAGAAAAAAGGGCAGACTCAAGTAGAGTTTGCCAATGCGTGCGGAATAACGCAAACTTATCTTTCGCAAATTGAAAGTAATTTAAAGGAACCTAATTTATCCACTCTTAAATCTATAAGTGAGGAATTAGGAATGCCTCTACCTATATTGTTTTTTTTGTCAATAAATGAAGATGACGTAAAACCCAATAAAGTCGAAGCATTAAAAACGCTCAGTCCTTCAGTTAGATTATTAGTCGATGAATTCTTCCCAATTTAAGCGAAACGAGTTTAAAAGGCTATGTTCAATCGTAGGTTATACCCCCTTAGCGGTATCTACAATTATTAATAATATTGATAGTTATTATGGCGAATGGATAGAAAAGAAAAAAGACAAAACTGGAGAATATAAAAGATATAGTGATGGGACTATTAAAACCAGGACGATTAGACCATCACTTTCAGATTTGAAAACTATTCAGGGGAAAATTAAAAAAATAATTTTAACACCCATATCCATGCCGTCATGCGTACATGGTGGCGTAAAAAAAAGAAGTAATATAAGTAATGCAAAACCTCATCAAGGGAAAAAATATGTGTTTACTACAGATCTTCAAGAGTTCTACCCAAACATTAGCTCTGAGACAGTTTACAATACTTTTACCAACCTTAAATTCAGTCCACACTTCTCTCATTGGCTAACAAAATTAACTACTTGGAAGTTTGAGTTACCACAAGGCACCCCCACAAGTACCCATATTGCAAACCTAGTTTTCTTACCCACGGACATGAAGTTAATATCTTTGTGTAATGAAAATAATATTACCTACACCCGGTACGTAGATGACCTAACTTTCTCCTCACCAGTCGATTTTCAGAATATTATAAAAGACATAATCGCTATTATTCAGAGTGATGGGTTCAAATTGAGTCGTAGAAAAACCAAATATCAAGGTAAACAAACTATCACTGGAATCGAAGTTTTTATAAACAAGATAGATGCCCCAGCAAGGATAATCGCTTTAGCGGAAACCGAAGTTGCTGCTCATTTAGATATAAAACCATTCACTAATTATTTAACAAATATTAGGGCCACCAATAAGAAATAGTATTCGAATTATTGATTGATGGAAGATTGTATTAATGCAGTAGTGTTTAGTTTTTTTGTTCTTGCTATCTTGTACGTCTACCATTTTGCTCTAAATAGACAAACCGCGTAAAGATAGTTTCGGTCATCAGGCGACGCATTAGCCGGTTTCGGCTTACCAATAATCATTCGTCTACCTTTTCAAGCTATTTTTCATCTAATAGTGTATCTTCCCAAAAATTTCACTCATGAAACCCGGCCAAACCCTCTGGACCAAAGAGCAACTCATCCTCGCCATAAACCTGTATAGCAAAATACCGTTCGGGCAAATGCATGCCAGCAATGCTGAAGTTAAAGAGTTGGCCGCTATTATTGACAGAAGCCCATCGGCTATTGCTTTCAAATTAGGCAATTTCGCCAGTTTCGACCCAAAGCTGCAGGCTCGTGGCATCAAAGGCTTAGAGAATGCCAGTACATTGGACAAGCAAGTTTGGCACGAATATATGCACAATTGGGACGAGCAATTTATAGAAAGCGAGGCCCTGCTTGCGCAGAAAAAGAACACGACAATCGAAGCCCTAAATCCCATTGAGGAGGAGGAGTTTGAGCAAAGAGAAGGCAAGGAAGTCGTACGCTCGGTATTGGTTCGGCTTAATCAAACAGCGTTCCGCAAAATGGTATTGAGCAATTTCGATAATCAATGCTGTATTACCGGTATCGACCAAACATCGTTATTGGTGGCCAGCCATATTTTGCCTTGGAGTAAAGACGAAGGCAATCGCCTTAACCCGAAGAATGGTTTGGCTTTAAATTGCCTGCACGATAAGGCTTTCGACAGGGGCTTGTTGACCATTACGGAAGATTTTAAAATTAAGATATCCTCCATCTTTCACAAAAGTGGCGGCATCCCAAGTATACAGGAAAACTTCATTGCTTACGATGGCAAACCCCTGTTTGCACCTAAGAAATTTTCCATTGATGTGGAATTTTTAAAAGTGCATAACAGTACTTTTAAAGTTTAAAGTTCACTTATATCCGATTGCCCCTCTCCCCTCATCCGGCTAAATTAGCCTCATGCCAAACATCAAATTCAGTTACCGTTATCGCGATGCGGGCAACTATAAAAACCACAGCCGGATTATTTTCGCCAATCCGGATAATGTTGAGGTACAAGATTTAGAATCCCTCATCCAATCCAAACTCATCGACGGCACTTATTTCTATGTAGACCAATGGCAGCTACCCGATCTCCACTTCGTTCCATGGAATAACCAACTTGACCACACCTGGCACGAGTTCGAATCCATCGAATACACCCACGAAGCGCCAAACGCAGAGTTCACTTTAGCGGAATTTATAGCTTCCATTGAAAAGGTAAAGCCATTTACCTGGTAATTCCTTATTTTAGCATCAATCAATCCCGGCTCCCATGAGAAAACTACTTTGCACCCTAACCCTATTACTAACCATAACTACCCTTGCCTTTTCGCAAAAGATACAGCACCCCAAACAAGCCATGACGGATGCGCAGGCAAAAGCCGTGCTAAGCAGCATGCAGCAAAAAGGCAGCGACGTCGAAAAGGTGGAGGCGCTAAAGGCGGGGGTAAAGGATAAGGGCATCACCGTGGAGCAACTGACTACGCTGCTTAACCAGTTCGGGATGGATGAAAGCAAACTCACCTGCGCTAAGTTTGCCTTCGCCTACACGGTAGATTATAAAAAGTACGACAAAATACAAGACCTGTTTGGCGACGAAGCCAGCAAAAACGAGTTGGAGGATTTTGTAAAGAAGAATAGGTAGGGGGCGATAATCAAGTTAAAAAACGTCATGTTGGACTTGTTTCAACACCCCCTCATAAAAGTGGCCACAATGCTTATCCGCTTTTGGGAGCAGTGAGGTTTCGTGTTTTGGACGTGTTTTTACTTAAATGAAAGCATCGGCTGCTCATTGCCGCAGGGCTATTACTTTTTGTCTTGATACAAAAAGTAACAAAAAAATCAAGTCAGAGCGAATGCTACCCTGCCCGCCCTGCCGGTTCTTAACGCTTTTTGCTTGGTATGTCGCTGCGCTCGTACCGGTCGCAAAAAGCTAAACCGGCATTCCCGCCATACGCCCTGCCCGCCCGCTCTGACGCCCCCCCCCCGCGCTCATTTAACAACACCCCATCATAAAAGTGGCCAGTGTGCTGGTCCGCTTTGCAAGGACGAAATGCTTATCCGCTTTGCATGCTGATTACCTGTATGATGGGGTTCCGAAATAAATTCGGAATGACGGCGGGGTGCAACTCAAAAAAACAAAAACGTCATGTTGGACTTGTTTCAACACCCCATCATAAAAGTCGCCACAATGCTGAACAGTTTTGCAAGGACGAAATGCTTATCCGCTTTGCATGCTGATTACCTGTATGATGGGGTTCCGAAATAAATTCGGAATGACGGCGAGTTTAAAAAACGTCATGTTGGACTTGTTTCAACACCCCATCATAAAAGTTACCATTGTGCTTAGCCGCTTTTGGGAGCAGTGAGGTTCCGCGCCTTGAACGCATTCTCACTTAAATGAGAGCATCCGCCCGCTCATTCGCCGCGGGTAGGCTACTACTTTTGATGCACCAAAAGTAGCAAAAGTGCTTTCAGCAGAGAGGCTTCCTTGCCGCACATGCCTTTGCCCTGCAAACCGGGCAGAACCACGGGCTGGGAAAATTTGCCCCTCGCTTCGCCGCTCTTACCCCCTCGCTTCAGCAAACATTCCCTATGCCCTTCCCGCCGCACAGTCCACCACGTTCTGCCCGCTTTCGTCCGAAGCTTACCTGCTGACCTTAAGGAAAACAGTGAACGGTTCTGCGCATTGGAACCTGCGGCGACATCAATCGTCATGTTAGCCTTGTTTCAACACCCCATCATAAAAGTCGCCATTGCGCTTAGCCGCTTTATATGCTGTGACCTGTGCCATGGGGTGCCGAAATAAATTCGGCACCCTGTAAATTATACCTTTATGGCGATACCGGCCGGTTGGATGCGCCGCCTATGATGGTAAACGGCAACGAGAAGCCAATGTGCCAAAAGGGGCTGTCGGTTTTGGTATCGTAGGATAGCCCTAAGCTTATCACATCTTTAAAAAGGGTTATGGTTCCACCGGCGCTAAAATCGGGCGAGCCATCAAGGTCAAGGTCGGGGGTGGCAAATATTACGCCTACGCCCGGGCTGATATCGTTCCAAAGGGTTGATGTACGCGACCCGAATTTTACCAGCAAACTACCCGCAGGCGCAAACTGAAACTTATTGTTTACTTTAACCAATGACGATTTACTGTACGGGCTGGCCAACACCGCGCTAACGCTTGCAACCGAATAGAAGTTTACCTGCTGTAAGGTTAAAGTTGAATTATCAAATTCCACGTCATCTTTAGGTACCCCTTTATCGTCTTTGGTGCGGTAATAAATGGCAATATACAGTTGGTCGCCGTTTTGCCTTTTGCCGGTTTCTTTAAGGCGGATGGTGCCATAATCGGGCAGGTCGCGCAGCGCAAGCGCAAACGATTCGCCGGTTACATTATCAACCGCAGCTGTGGTGGCGGCAATAGGTTTCAGCATGCCGGTTATGATGTTTTTTACCCCGGTAACCAGTTCCACATCCTCTTTTATTTTTGCCAAACAGCTGGTTATATTAGCTTTTAAGGCAACCAGCCGCGCATTTGCTGTTAAGGTAGCGGGTAGTGCGCCGGCAAGTGAGGTGGTTTGCGTTTTAAACAGATCTGCCGAGAGCGTGAATTGCTGCATCAGCGAGTTGTAGCGCTCTAATACGTTTGCACCGCTTCCGTCGCCAAGGTTTTTAAGGTCATCAATATTATCCTTTAGTTTGCCTATCTCTGCTTCCAGTTGGCCAAGGTAGCTGTCGGCCGCATTAATTTCGGCACTAAAAACAGTGGTACGGTTTTCTTTTATATCCTGCACATCGGCCAATAATGCTTGTATGCATTCGGCCGAACTCAATTTAGCTAATAGTAGCTTTTTTATATCGGTTGTACTGCTGTTTATTAAGCTATTGGAGGTGGCGGCAAGCTGGCCCGCAGCGTTGTAATTGGCAATATCTTCTGCAGAGAAATTGGTTACCCACCGGGGCACCTCGTAAAATTCGCCGGCAGCATAGTTGTCAAAATTGGCTATATGTACTTTTCTTTTCGTTTCGTTTTTGCCGTTTAAGTAAGCTTTTAGCAATACCTGTACATTGCCCAGCGCGCCGCTGGTAAGGGCTGCCAGTTCTTTTTTGTTTTGGAGCGAAAGGTTTATAATGAGGTAACTTTCAGCATTGGGGTACAGGTTAGCATCCAGCGTGGCTGCGTTGGCTAAATACTCGGCAATTAGCCGGTTGGCTTCCTTTCTCAGTTCGGGGTCGGCCTTTAAGCCGGTTATCAATTGCTTCATCAATGCCGAATACTCGCCAAGGGTTTTTATTTGTTCGGCATGTGTGGTGGCGGGGGTAATTTTTGTTTGTAGCAATTGCAGCACTTTCACCTCGTTTTGTAAAAGTTTGGTTAAAGTGACCAGCTGCACCGATGTTTTGCTATTGGGGTTCAGCTTGCCGGCTAAGTATGCGGTGATGTTATCCTTGTTCAGTTTAACTTCCAGGTCGGAGTTGATATCAACTATAGCGGTTGGCCCTGTAATTAGCTTTGTTTGGGTGCTGTTATATTTTTCGGTAACTGTAAAATTTTGCGCCCGCGCCACGTAAAGGCTTCCGGGCATAAGGATCAGCAGCAGTAGTATTTTTTTCATGGTTATAACCTCCGTGTTTTAATTGTATTCGGCTAAACCGGCATTTGTATAAGCTTCCATAATGCGCAGCAGGTCGGCGTCTTCGTTTGCATAAATTATATCTGCAACCTTATTTAAGGTGGAGCAGGAAAACGCTATTACATTACCGAGATCGGCCGGCACGCCATGGAAATAATGGTTAAGGTTACCGGGCAATGTTCTAAACCATATTACCGCCCGGTTTATCCCAACGGGGTGTTGGGCAAGTTGGTCGGCATTGGTTACTAAGGCCGGATGATTGCCAAGCACTACGAATTTTAAAATAGGTTGGGCAATAACGCCGCTTGGGTTTTGATTGGGATAAATAACGGTTTTTTGTAATGACATGATACGGTGTGTTAGGTTAAGGAATTATTTAGAAGCTTGTTGTTGCAATAACAACAGCTAAAGATATAACATGCGGTTGAAACAAGCTACCGTGTTTTAACGGTATTTTTTGCTGTCTCCGCAGATTGTGATTAAGACAAACCGTTATTCACACCATACGCCCGCCCCGCCCGCTCTGACGTTCCCCGCGCTCCTACTGTCCCCGTAGGGTCTCTTGAAAAGGACCCTGCGGAGCCGATGTTTTTTCCCGAACGAACGGTCACCGTCCCGAAGCGCAGGGTCCTCTCCGAGAGACCCTGCGGCGACATTGAAATGTATCCGTTTGTTTTGGTGGCCTGTGATAATTGATCATTTACGCACATTTATCATTCGTTTAAAAACATATCCTTGCAGCCGTTATGGGTTCAAAAGCTTGGGTGTTCGAAACCTTGAAATTCGTTTCTTATCGCTCGCATATCTGACTCACCCCGGGTACGCTATCGCTGCCCGACCCTCTCTCCGCAAGCGGAAAGAGGTTGTAGGACAAAGTTTTACCCTCTTTTTCGCAGAAAGAGAGGGTCGACGCACGATAGTGCCGTCGGGGTGAGTTAACTCGCGATGCAGACATGGCCGCTTGTTTTGAACACTCAAAGGCCGAGGGCAAAAGAACAGCTAAAAATTTAAAATCAATCAGGAATTTATATGGGAATAAAAAACACAACAAACTTAATTTTTACTGCCGCGCGTTATACCAAAAAACTAAGCCTGCTGCTATTTTTTTGCCTGCCATCGGTTGCCGCAATTGGGCAAAATATAAGGTACGATACCATACGTTATGCAAAAGAATATTACCAAAAGCGCGTAGCTGCTTTTAACAGCGAAAAGGTAGTGAAATATAAAATTATATTTTTAGGGAATAGTTTAACGCAATTTGGCGACTGGGGTAAGCTTTTAGGCGATTCGACAGTAATTAACAGGGGGATTGCAGGCGACAATACTTATGGTGTTTTAGCCCGTTTGAACGACGTCATGATTCGTAAGCCGGAGAGGCTTTTTATCGAAATTGGAATAAATGATATCTCTCAAAACATTCCTCAACAAATCATCATAAAAAACATGCTGTCAATTGTGAAACAGGTTCACAAAAACTCGCCCGGCACAAAGGTTTACGTTACAAGTATTTTACCAACAAACGATAATGTGAAAACAGAGTATCCGGCATCGTATCATAAAAACAAGCAGATAAATTTTATAAACGGTCAATTAATGCGGCATACGGGTGCGGCCGATTACACTTACATCGATTTAAATAAATGGGTTAAAGATAAAAAAGGAGACCTGGACGTGAAGTATGCAAAGCCCGATGGACTTCATCTTAATCAACAGGGTTACGGCGTATGGATAAAACTCATCAACAAGCAACTAACACACCAGTTAAAGAATTGACCGAAGGGCACTGTCGGGGCGCTGTGCCGGTACCCAATTCTAAACCGGCCCCGGCATGTTATGTCCCCGCAGGGTCTCTTGAGAAGGACCCTGCGGAGCCGATGTTTTTTCCCGAACGAACGGCCACCGTCCCGAAGCGCAGGGTCCTCTTCGAGAGACCCTGCGGCGACATTGTAACAGGGCGTAAAAATGGGGGAAGAAAGGCACGGTATACACACCACCGAACTAAAACCCCCTTTATATGTTACTAAAGCATATTTCCCTATTTTTACCGATACATGAAAAACGCTTACTTCCTCCTCCTCGCCGCTGTTATCTTGTCGTCGTGCTCGCCAAAGGTTATCAAACCTTTCGAGGCTACTAATAAGGTTTACGCCACCACAACCGATAGCCTGATAGCTGTTGTACAAAAGCAGGACACGGTTGCCCTGCTGGATAGCCTGGGCAAGCCTATTGCCAGCGAGTGGGTGGGTACGGTAAACTTTAACCTGCGCAAGCCCAACTATGTAATTATACATTACACCGCGCAGGACTCCTTAGCGCAAACGCTAAAAACTTTTACGCTGGTAAAACCGCAGGTGAGCGCCCATTACGTAATTAGTAAAGACGGCAAAATTGTACATATGCTGAATGATTACCTGCGCGCCTGGCATGCAGGCCTAAGCAAATGGGGCAGCGTAACGGATATGAACAGTTGCTCGATAGGGATAGAACTGGATAATACGGGTAAAGAACCCTTCGCCCCGGCGCAGATGAAAAGCCTGTTGCTGCTATTAGCGCAACTAAAAAAGGTGTACAATATCCCAACCAATAACTTCATCGGCCATGCCGACATTGCCCCTCCCCGCAAACCCGACCCGGGCATCCTGTTCCCCTGGGCTGTGTTAGCGCAAAAAGGCTACGGTCAATGGGCAGATGTAGAGCAGCAACCCGCGCCGGATAATTTTGATTATGTAACCGCCCTGCGCCTTATTGGCTACGATACCAGCAACCTCCCCGCCGCCATCAGCGCCTTTAAGCGCCACTTTGTACAAACCGACGACCTGCCGGTGCTAAGCTGCTGCGATATGGATGTGTTGTTTAATGTGTATAGGAAGTATTAGGGGCAGTTGGCAGTTTGCGGTGGGCAGTTAGCAGTTGGTTTCCATTTTTTAACGGATTTAGGCTTAAATGAAAGCATCGTTCCGCTCATTCGCCGCGGAGGGCTGTTACTTTTTCTTGATAAAAAGTAACCAAAAATCAAGGCAGCAGGGAGGCTTCTTTGCCGCACGGGCCTTTACCCTGCAAAGCGAGCAGAACCACGGGCTGGGAAAATTTGCGCTTTGCTGCGCCCCGCCAGTCCCCGCGCTTCAGCAAACATTCACTATGCCCTTCCCGCCCACAACCCACCACGTTCTGCCCGCTTTCACCCGAAGCTTCCCTGCTGCCGTTCTTAAAATAAAAGCTGATGGCGCGCATTAGAAGAAGCGCGGGGCTGACAAAAAAGCGGGGCGTGGGTAGATGCCTGCGGGGGGAAGCATTTTTTTGTCTTGAACTTTTGCTTCTTTTCTTTCAAGAGAAAAGAAGTAGCCTCCGCGGCGAATGAGCGGGACGATGCCTTCATTTAAACAATAAGCAGTTCGAAAACCCGTATTGCTGTTAGCAAAGCTTAGAGATTGCTTCGTTCCTCGCAATGACGCGTGAAGAAAGGAGAAAAAAGGCGAAAAGCCCTAAAACCTTTCGCCTAATAGCTCCCTACCGGGGAGGGGGTGGGGCTACCACCTTGTAATAGCGTTAATGCCCTTACTGCCAGCTTATTTGCTGTAGTGAAACTTTAGAATACGGATATAGCTTCTGCTGCAAATAAGGCACCAAAAAACCTTCGTTATACCAAAGAATACTATTGCCATCCGGAAAATCGCGTTGTTTTGCTGTTGGGCGAAACAGGCGCGAAAAACGCGTCCAATCACCAGTAGCAGTATCTAATTCATAATACCATGTATTAAAAAAAAACTCGCCATGGTTTGCAACAACCTTTAATGTTTTGCCGCTCGCCCGGTAGCAGGTAGGGGCATAATCATCTGTGTTTTCATAACTTACCTGTACTACTTTTTGGTATTTTTCTTTCATACTGCTATCGTAAGCTGTAATTATGGGCGAGGTTTCCCGTATATAAAGCGGCTCATGAATGCCACCGTAAACCAGCGCACAATTAATGCTGCTGATAAGCGTACCGCTCTCGTCGCTTAGGTAACGCAAGCCGTATCCTTCGGGTGCGCCATATTTAGCCCCATTGTCGTAATTTCGATAAATAGTATCATTCCGCATTTTAACCGTTAACAAATATTGCCTGTCGATTATTTTGTTTACCGAAGTGACAGTATTAGTGGCGAAATTGAGTTTGCTAATATTCAGGGCTATCTTTTTGTCGAAATTTTTATAAACCCACCCATGGTAGGCTATATTGCTATCCAATGCAGACGGATAGATACCTGGCTGGGCAATATTATTGGGGGCGAAGTTGTACCGTTCGTAAACGTCTACGGCTTCCCGGATTATTTTAGGGTTGTTTACATCGTCAGCATCATATTTATATACCGTCATGAGCCGCCCCTCGTTTTTTAAGAGGGCTAAAATTAAATCGCCTTTGGTATTTACATCCGAACCGGCATACTCTCCGCCATCATCGCCGGCTTTGAAGCTTTGTGTTACTTGCAATTTATCATCGAAACTTAACACCTTAAAAGCTGAAGACTGATTGTATTCTTTAGTATTCTTGCTTTGGTACGCTTCCAACGCCCTGGTGCGCATCATCATTTTAAAAAAAGCCCCATCACGCGCTATAAATGGATAGGCAATTTCCTCGTACTTCGACGCATGCTTATAAAGCTCCCTTTTGAGCAATACCTTACCGGAAGCCTGATTGATGAGATAACCATTGTAACTGTATTTGTATACATGATCTTCTGAATCGGGACTGGTAACAAGCAATATATTACCCTTAAATAAACCGCTTGCCACAACAACTTCTTTTATGGTGGTTTTCCAAATGGTTCTTAACTGAAAGTCGACGGCATATAATTTAAAAGTGTTTTTTTTGGTGTGCACCACAACCATATTTAAATCATTGCTTAGTTGTAAAGCAGATATGCTTTCACCCTTTTTCACAAAGTTTTTTCTGTAGGCGGTTGTATGTTGTGCAAAAGCAAACACAGAGCTGGCAAATAAGAGGAGCGTGAACAGGTGCTTTTTCATGTGGTTGAGGTTGCATTAAATGTAGGTATTTGCGAAAGAAAGGTAATGAAATAAAAAAAGCTTGCCGTATTACCGACAAGCTTAAATTTTCAATACACAATCCAGCAACTGCTAACTAAGCAAACTGCCTACTGCAAATTACTTTTTCACCCACCCATCCTTCAGTGTAACCGTACGGTTAAACACCAGTTTATCGGGCGTTGAGTTTTTATCGAGCGTGAAATAACCTTTACGCATAAACTGTACCGGCGTGCCAATTTTGGCGTTGGCCAGGTCGGGTTCTATATAGGCTGTGGTTAATACCTGCAGGCTGTTGGGGTTTATGTACTCTTTAAAGTCGCCGTCCTCGTTGCTGGGGTCTTCCACCTGGAAGAGGCGGTCGTACAAGCGCACTTCGGCGGTTTTGCCGTGTGCTACGCTCACCCAGTGGATGGTGCCTTTTACGTTGATGCCGCTGGTATCGTTCCCGCTTTGCGATTCGGGGATGTACGTGCAGTGGATCTCGGTGATATTGCCATCCGCGTCCTTCACCACACTTTCGCCTTTAATAATGTAAGCATTTTTTAGGCGCACCATGCCGCCAATACTCAGGCGGAAGTATTTCTTGGCAGGCACTTCCATAAAGTCCTCGCGCTCTATCCAAATTTCGCGCCCAAACGGAAACTCGCGGCTGCCGTCGCCACCTTCTGCCTCGGGGTTGTTCTCGCCATGGAAGGTTTCTTCCTGTCCTTCGGGGTAGTTGGTTATCACCAGCTTCACCGGGTCGAGCACGGCCATACGGCGCCATGCGGTTTTGTTCAAGTCCTCGCGGATGCAGAATTCCAGCAAGCCAACGTCAATCATGTTCTCGCGCTTAGCCACGCCAATACGCTCGCAAAACTCGCGGATACTGGCGGGGGTATAACCACGGCG
>NZ_CAMLOV010000095.1 GCF_946481715.1 uncultured Mucilaginibacter sp.
GTAACACCAGGGTATCTATTTTGCATTGCAGCCCGTTCTCAGTCATGATAAACTTGGCGGCCGATGCACCTTCCTTTTTGTTTTCCTGGTTGCATTCCCAGACATTTATGCCGCCTATAAACCTATCTACCTGGTTATCAATTACTAATTTGTAATTTAGTGGAATTCTTAGGATAAGGTGCAATTCCTGCGCGCGCCAGTATTTATTGGCAGCTTTTTCCATACGGCGGTTAAATTTTAACACGTTGCCTTGCTGTACAAACTGGTAGCTAATGCCACGCGCGTTTGATAAAGCATCCTCATAATCACGGCCACGGGCGCTGAACGATTCTACCAGCACTGGCTGCGGTATATCGCTGCGCTCGATATCTATGCTGATCTTCTTATCCGGCATGTCCATATCGTTGTCGTCGTCATCATCCAAAATAATGCGGCCATCAAATTTGTCCTTAATGTCCAGGCGCACGCTATCCTCGCGGGTAAGGAATTTTATATCATTCAGTTTTAAGTAATAAGTGCTATCGGCTTGAGGCACAAGGTTAACGGTTTTTGCAAAGCTGGCACCCTCCCTAAAGTTAGAGGCTGCCTTGGCGGTATAGTATATAACAATGCTAAGCGCTACTACCCACACCATTAATAATGCCGAGCCGGTAGTACGGCCGATAGTATTGCTCCTGAAAACGGAATTGATAATAACCAATATAATGGCCAGCAGCGGCAATGCAAGCATCAGGAAGCCGCATATCAAAAACATGGTATTAGCTTCCTGGTTTACAATATTGAATGGGAACATGCGGGTTAAGTACATGTTGCCGTAAACAGTAAACGTAACAATAGCCACAACCAGCCCTATCATAGCTGCAAAGCAGCTTGCTAAAATGGCTATGGCAATCACTTTAAAAAGTAGTTTGGCGCTGCCGCTTATAAAAGTGCCAAAGTGGCCGAAGATATCGCCGGCAAAATCGCGGGTTTTATAGGCCAGGGGTTTTGCCTCGTGCCTTAGGGTGTGCAGGTTGCCTTTAACATTGCTTAGTTCTTCTTCAAAATTTAGTTTAAAGCCCTGCAGGTCCAGCTTTTGGCCCTTCATGGCCATACGGTCGGCACGGGTAACGGCCTTTGGCACAACGATCCACAATATTATATATAAAAGGAAGCCCACACCGCCAACCAGGCAGGAGGTAACAAAAGCAAGCCTTACCCATACGGCGTTTATATCAAAGTAATTGGATATGCCGGCTGCCACGCCGCCAACCAGGTGGTCGTCTGCATCGCGGAAAAGGCGGCGGTTTTCGGTAGTGTAACCAAATGCCTGGCCCGGCCTTTCGCCGTTTTCTTCGGCCTCAAAATCCTCTACCGAGCCCATTTGCCCAACAACGGCGTTAACATCCTGTGCAACAACAACCTGTTTGCCTTCGCGCAGCAAAATTTCGTTAAACATTTCGGCAATGCGGTTTTCAATATCAGTGGTGATCTCCAGGCTGTCGGCCGAGTTCATAAAGTGGCGCGTTACCGCAGACATGTACGTTTTTAAGATCTCGTAGGCATCTTCTTCAATATGGAAGACCATGCCGTTTATATTTATGATGATAGTTTTATTCATGATGGTGATAGTTAAAGAGTTATTTAGTGTTTCTGTCGCCGATGGCTGTTTGCACGGCAAAGGCCAGTTCCTGCCAGGTATTATCAAGCTGTTCCAGCACTTTACGGCCTTCCTCGCTCAATACGTAATACTTTCGCGGCGGGCCGGATGTACTCTCCACCCAGTTGTAGGCCAGCAATCCATTGTTTTTTAATCGGGTTAGCAACGGGTATAAAGTACCCTCAACAACAAGCAGCCTGGCTTTCTTCAGTTCGGCAATTATGTCCGAAGCGTAGATCTCGCCCTTTGCTATAACGGAAAGTATGCAATACTCCAGTATGCCTTTCCTCATTTGGGTTTGTGTGTTCTCAACAATCATAATGCAAAGATATATGTTTAAGAATGTATTATGCAATACATAGTACTATAATTATCACATTTTTTTTATTTTTTAACTTATTTTAACAAAACGGGTGTTTTTTTTAGAATTAATTTGATTTATTGATAGCGTAACACTACTTTTATGATTAATTAACTATTAACTGATCTTATTATTAACAAACATGAAAAAACTTCTACTAGTAAGTTTGTGTTTCCTGATGTTATGCGTGACACAGGTATTTGCACAAAATCGTACAGTATCCGGTACGGTTGTGGCCAAAGATGATGGTCTTCCCGTTCCTGGTGCTACGGTGAAAGTAAAAGGTACTACAATTGGTACCCAAACTACTACAACCGGAAAGTTCACCCTATCGGTTCCGGCCGGTTCCACCCTTGTTGTTTCGTTCCTTGGTTACACTACCCAGGAGGTAAAACTTGGCGCAGGCGACGTTGTAAACGTTTCTCTTGAGCCATCCTTCGCGCAAATTGGCGAGGTAGTTGTTACCGGCGCAATGGGCGTAAAACGTGCTCAAAAAGAGCTGGGTTACTCTACTACCCGTGTAACAGGTAAAGAGATAAACGCAACCAACGTTACCAACTTTGCAAACGGTTTAACAGCTAAGGTAGCTGGTTTGGCCGTTCAAACTGTTGATAACAGTATCGACCCTAACTTACGTATCACCCTGCGTGGTAACCGTTCGTTATCAGGTAACAACACAGCTCTCATCGTTGTGGATGGTGTACCTATCCCGGGTGGTTCTATCTCGTCTATCAACCCAGACGATATCGCTGAAACACAGATCCTGAAAGGTGCCGGTGCTGCCGCTATCTACGGTTCTGAGGCTTCTAACGGTGCAATCATCATCACTACCAAACGTGGTACAAACGATGGCAAACCGGTTATTACTTACGGCAACTCTTTCCAGTTTAAAACTGTAGGTTTCTTCCCCGAGTTACAGCGCATGTATGGCCCTTACGGTGGCGAGCCTGCTCCTTACGTTGACCCGGTTACTGGTTTCTCTTTATACACCCCATACGAAAACCAATTATACGGGCCTGCTTTTGATGGCAGCGAAGTACAGGTTGGTTACCCTGCTGGCGGGCCTGACGGACCGGTATTGAAAGTGAAATATGCTGCTTTAGCGCAAAACCCTATTACATCCTTCTTTAACAGGGGTATAGTTGAGCAAAACCAGGTTGCTTTCCAACAAGGCGATGCAAAAAACTCCTTCTATTTCTCTGCTCAAAACGTTATTGATAAGGGTGTTGTGCCAAAAGATAAAAGCACCCGTACTGCAGTAAGCGTAAGGGGTGCAAAAACATTTGGTATGTTTAAAGCCGATTACTCGGTAAGCTACACCCGTACCAGCATCAGTACTTACGGTACTGGTTACAACGGCGCATTGTTATTTACATCGGTAATGCAATGGCCTGCGTTTTTAGATATCAAACAATTCCAGGATTCAAACAACGGTACGTTTGCTAACCCAAGCGATTTCTACGATGCTTATGCCATCAACCCGTACTGGATCACTGATAACGCAAGAAGCAATCGCCAAAGGGACGTGTTCTTGTCGAACTTAAAACTGAGCCTTACCCCAACCAAATGGTTAGATATCGCTTATAACGTATCGCAAAACTTTGGTAACTACCAGCAGCGCGATACCCGCTCACAGGTAAACTTTACCCCTTACTCTATCAGCGATCCATACGGAGCAGGTAGCGTACAGTCTGGTTTCCCTACAGGCCTTGTTCAGGGCCAGGTTAACGATTTTACCTTGTTTGGTGATGGTACTGCCGGTATAAACCCTTATAGCAGGCTTCAGGGTGATGCAACCATAAATATGCATTACACTTTCTTTAAAGATTTTAAAACAAGTTTATTATTAGGTAATACCATTTACCAGCGTAGCCTTAACTCTATATCTGCAGGTAGCAACAGCTTGCTGATAAAGGATTTTTATAACATCAATACCATATCAGGCTTCGCCTTCGCCGGAACAAGCTATGCAAAAATACGCCAGATAGCTTATTTTGCTGACTTGAACATCGGTTACAAAGATTACCTGTTTTTAGAAGGAACCATAAGGAACGATAACGATTCGCGTTTACCAAAGGTAAACCGTTCTTTCTGGTACCCATCTGCCAAGGTTTCATTTGTGCCAACAGAGGCTATCTCTTTCTTAAAAGGAAGCAAGATATTAAACTATGCTAAGTTCTACTTATCATTAAGCCGCGTGGGTAACATCTCGGTAGGCCCGTACAACATCTTTAACACTGTAGGTGTAACCGGTGGCTTCCCTTACGGTTCTTTAGGTGGCTTAAGCCTGGGTACTACCAACTTCAGCCCTACGCTTAAACCGGAGATCATCTCTGAAATTGAGACAGGTACTGAGCTTTCGTTCTTCGATAGCCGTTTAAACGTACGTGCTACTTACTACAAACAAAACAGTAAAAACCAAACTTTAACCGTACGTACCTCAGGTGCTACTGGTTATAACTTCGCGGTACTTAACGCTGGCGAAATTCAATCGAGCGGTGAAGAGTTTGAAGTAAGGGGTATCTTGTTATCAAACCCAAAAGGTTTTGGATGGGATATCGGTACCAACTTCTCTATCAACGATTCGAAAGTACTTTCTTTGATCCCTGGTATCAACCAGCTTGATTTGGGTGGAGGTATCACCGCCGTTGTAGGCCAGCCATTCCCGGTTTACAAAGGTACCGATATGAACCGCGACCCTAATGGCAACGTAATTGTAAGCGCTACTACCGGTTTGCCATCGTTAAACCCAACACAGGTAAACTTTGGCCGTACTACACCTAAATACATTTGGGGTATTACCAACAACTTCTCTTACAAATTTGTAAGCCTTGGTGCTACGGCAGAATACCGCGGTGGTTATATCATCAACAACCAAATTGGTAGCACATTAAACTTTGCAGGTTCTTCGTTAATATCTACACTGGCAGGCCGTCAAAAATTTGTTTACCCGGGTTCGGTTATCAACACAGGTACTGCGGCTGCCCCGGTTTACACGCCTAACACCAACATTACCGTACAAGATGGTAACTACGGTTTCTGGCAAAGTTCTGCGTATAACAGCACCAACCAGCCACGTGTATCAAGCGCTGCTTTCTGGAAATTACGCGAAGTTAACCTTAACTTCAACCTAACACAATTTGTTAAAAACACCCGTTACATCAAAGGCTTAAACCTGTCGTTCACAGGTCGTAACCTTTTCTTATGGAAACCAAAAAACAACCCATGGAGCGATCCTGAGTTTAGCGATACCGCAGGTAACGCAGTAGGTGTAACAAGTGCTAACCAGGTTCCGGGCCAAAGAATTTATGGTGCCGATCTTAAAGTAACATTTTAATTATTACAGAAATGAAAAAGAAAATATTAATCATAGCAGCTCTTTTTACAACGGGGATTATTACAAGTTGTAAAAAGGACTTCCTGAGCCTGGAGGTGAACCCCAATACGCCTTCGGTTAGTACGCCGCAGTTTGCCTTAGCGGGTGCCTTAAAGGTAGCGGCAGATATACCTAACAACAACTACAACGTATTTGGTATGTGGGTTGGCTACGTTGCGCCAAGCGGAAACTTTGTGCCAAGCCCTGCTTTGCAGCAATACCAGTTTACAACAGATAACTTCCAGGTGTTTACACCCCTGTTTGCCAATGCAACCAACTTTGATAACCTGGAGAAAATATCTGCTGATGCATCATTTGCCAAATTTGCGGCTATTGCCAAGATCATGAAAGCGTACGACTTTCAACAACTGGTAGATCTTTATAACAACGTGCCTTATTCACAGGCCTTCAACGCATCGGTTTACCTTTTCCCTAAATACGATAAAGGGGATGCCATTTATGCAGACCTTGTTGTACAGTTAACTGCTGCAAAAGCACTTATTGATGGCAGCGCGAGCGCAACTGACCCTGGCGTAAACGATATAGTTTACCATGGTGATATGAGCAAATGGAAAAAATTTGCAAACACGTTGTTGCTTCGTTTAGCGCTTCGCCAAAGCAAGTTAAACGGTGGTACAGCAAAAGCTGCACTTCCTGCTATTACAGATGCTGCAAGTCTTGCTGCTAACTACATGACGCTTGATTCTGAATCGGGCATTGCAAATCCTGGTTATACAGGCGGTGGCTTCGAAGGCCAGCAGAGCCCTTTTTATAACAACTTTGGATTCGACGTATCCGGTAACCCAAAAGGCGCTTCTGCATCTGTGCGTGCTAACGCGTTTGCGGTTGAGTTGTTACGCTCATACAACGACCCAAGGCTTGCCAGGGAGTATGCTGTGGCCGGTACTACAGGCACACAAAAAGGTATAACCTTTGGTGACCCTAACGCACCTGCAAATGCACTAACCAGCGCATTTGGCCCGGGCTTATTAAAGGCGCCTACCATGGGTGCTGTATTGCTGTCTACCGCGGAGTCGTTATTCTTACAGGCCGAAGCGGTTAACCGCGGCTGGATCGCCCTTGGAGATGGCGTAGCTGCAGATCTTTATAAAAAGGGTGTTACTTCATCATTTTTGGCTTTGGGTTTAACGTCTACACAAGCAGATACTTATTTGGCGCAGGACCAGCAAAATATTGCATGGGCTTCTTCGCCCGATAAACTGCAGGCAATTATCACACAGAAATACTTTTCGCTGAATGGTTACAGCTTTTTTGAAGCATGGAACGAATTTAAACGCACAGGTTTCCCTGTAGGTGTTCCACGTTCTATCGACCCCAAGGCTATTGGCACTGGTATCCCTAACAGGATATTCTTCCCAACAAGCGAGTATCAGCAAAATGCTGATGCCGTTGGTGCAGAAGGTACTATTGATCCGTTCACTTCTAAAATATTCTGGCAACCATAATCAATACGTTTTCGTATTGATTATGATGCTGACTTTGATATTTAATATTAAAAAAGATAAAATGAAAAAGACATTAATAAAAACCTCTTCCATATTGCTGGGCTTGACGGCGCTGCTGAGCTTTAGCTCTTGCCTTAAGGACAGCCGCTTTGTGGATTTTGCCGCAGTAGGCACCACAATAGATATACCTCTGGGCGGTGTATCGAACTTTTCGAAGGGTTCTTTAACGGAATCGACTGATGAAATTATTAAACAATTTGCAGTTAATATATCGTCACCGAAACCGCTATCTAAAGATTTAACCATCACATTAGGCGTTGATGCTGCTGCTTTAACCGCTTACAATGCTTCACAAACTGCGGTAGCATTTGAGCCATTCCCAACAGATTCATACACTATCGACAAAACTTCGGTAGTTGTGCCTGCCGGTACCCGTACACAAGTTGTAACAGTTAAGTTTGACAAAACTAAACTCGACCCTGCTAAAAGCTACCTGTTGGCAATATCTATAACAGACGCACAAGGCGAAACTATCAATGGTAACTACCACACTAAGTACTATTCAATTATTGGTAACGATTTTGCCGGTCAGTACGCATGGCATTTCGAACGCCGCAACAATGGTGATGGCTCAGGCGCACCTGCTGCAGGGTCTTTTGATGACGAGGTTACTGTATACCCTGTAACACCAAGGCAGTTTGAAGTTACCAGCGGTTACTATGTTGCCACAGAAAGGTATGAAGTTACATTTGAGAAACCAGATGCCACGCATTACAAAAACTTTAAGGTTACCTTAAATGCGACTGATGTTGCGAATATTTTCACACCAAACGGTATTACTGTCACCCAACAACCGGTGATATACGTGCCATATGACGCAACAAAGTCTTACACTTTTGCTGAAGCCCTGCAGTTATTGACCTTCCAATACAAGGTTAACACAGGTGCAGATAGGTTCTTAATAGACAAATACACAAAATTATAGTATTTCCTGAATCTGAGAAAGGGCAGTCGGTTAGACTGCCCTTTTTTGTGTCGTATTTTTTTGTTTTAGCAATTATGAATTTAAACCTTTTATACCATTTGCAGTCTAAAATGTTTAACGTATAATAGTCTAACAAAAAAATCTAAATTTTATCACCGATGAAAAAATCTGCTTTCCTGGTTGCTTTACTGCTTATTGTAAAGGTTTCGTTTGGCCAAACCGTTGTTGTACAGGGTACTGTTGTTGATGCGCAGGGCAAACCTGTGCCTTTTGCATTTGTAAGGGATTCGCAGCACCCCTCCGCTACTTATGCCGACCCTGATGGCAGTTACACTTTAAAAGCTGATGCAGCATCTAAGATAATAGCAACAGCCAAGGGCTATGGCACCGCAAATGCACCGGTAAAGGAAGGCGGCGTAAATATTACGTTACCCGCCGGCGATGGCAGTGCAGCAAGCACTTCGGCCGGGAATATGTTTAGTGTACACAGCGCAGGTAGTACCACTACTATACTGGGTAGTTTTGCAAGCACCACCGAAGTACAGGGCAGCAGGTACCTGTCTGAGAACTGGATGCATGGCTATGCTGTCAGCAAGGATGATGCGGTGGTGCAAGACCCTGCCTTATTGTTTAACTACGATATGATGGGCGGCGATATGATATACACGGCAGATCAAAAAGCAATAAACGTTGTGGATAGGGCCAGTGTTAAAACCATCTCCCTTTTCGACGATAAGGGCGTGGGTTCTACCTTTGCCTACGTACCTGCAGTTGATAACAGCCATTATGTAAAAGTGCTGGCAGGCGGCGCTAAATATAAAATATACAAGCAGATCATCATCCGTTATATGAAAGCCACTTACCAAACAAACGGCATGACGTCTACCGGTAACAAGTATGATGAATACGCGCCAACCTACCTTTACTTTTTTGCAAAGGGAGATGCCGCACCGGTAAAATTTACGCCGAAAAAGAAAGCCTTGAAAGAGCTTTTTGCCGCCGATGCCGATAAGCTGGATAAGTACATGTCGTCCGCAAAAGGCGACGTAGATAGCGACGCCTACCTTACCGCCCTGGGCGATGCAATGAACCAATAAGCAAATGTAACGGGGTAGGTTTTTGCCCTTACCCCCTGGCTTCCGGAATGCGAAAAGCCGGGGCCTGTAGGTTAGCGAAATGCCCTGGTTGCGGCGATTAGCCCACGACAATTTTAGAAAGAGATAAAGGCAAATTTTTCTCCGATTTCCACAGAAATTCAAAGATTTTCACGGATTTTCGGAATCGCCAAAATAGCTGTACGAAACTGTACGAAAGTGTACGAGGTTGTACGAAACTGTGCGAGATTGTACGAAACTGTGCGAATTTGTACGGCAAGTGTACGAACTGTACGGAAAATAAATTTCGTACAACGGTAGCCAAAAAAGGGGCCTTGCATCATGCAAGGCCCCCTTTTTATTTTTTATCTACGCTGTAAGCACCCGGGCCAATAAAAAATAGCCCTGCAAATACAATAGCATCTTCTATAGCATGCGAGGCCTCCGTCATGCCGTCGCCCTTACCAAAGTGCGATGCAACCGCTACTATCATGTTGATTAACAACAACAAACAAACCGGGCGAAAGGCTAAGCCTAATATCAGCAAAGCACCGCCTACGGTTTCGGTAAGTGCCGCCAATAACCCCCAAACCATAGGCAAAAAGGTGATACCCACGTACTTTGTCGAGCCGCCCAGCCCCGTCCACATGTCCTTGCCGCCCATTAGCTTTGGGTAGCCATGGTAAATAAACATAGCCCCTATCCCTACACGGATGATAAGAAGGCCAAGATCGCGATATTTGCTTAAACTGCTTAAATATGCCATATAAATATATAATTAGATGTATTGGTAACCTATGGTAACACCCTCTTGTTTTACCGTGAGGCTTAACGGTGCACCCAATATTAGGCTGCAATTGTTAGGTACATGCCCCGCCGGGAAATCGAAACATACAGGGTAATTATACTCACTTACAACGTCCATCACCATCTCGGGTATGCTTTGCCCAAAGGGGATGTCGTTGTCCTTCATGTCGGTAAAGCCGCCAACTATCAATCCGGCAAGGTTTTTAAGTTTTCCGGCCCGTTTAAGGCAGCGCAGCATACGGTCTACCGAGTAGAGGTATTCGCCCACATCCTCTATAAACAGTATCTTGCCGCTATAGTCAACATCGCTCACAGAGCCATTTACGGCAACCAATAGCGATAGGTTGCCGCCTATGAGCACCGCGCTTGAATTGCCTGTGCGGTTAAGTGCATTAGGCGGTATTTGATAGGCCAAATCTTGGCCAAACAGGGCCATGCGCAAGGTCTCCAGCGAATAAGCGGATGCATCCGGGATATTCAGCGGCATTTGCCCGTGTATACAAGCCAAATCGTAGTTACCAATAACATGCGAATGCAGCAAAGTGATATCGCTGAAACCCACTATCCACTTAGGGTTTGCGCCAAGTTTGCTAAAATCAACAAGGTCTATCATGCGTATGGTGCCGTAACCCCCGCGTGCTGCAATGATGGCTTTAATGCTGTCATCGTCAATAAACCGCTGCATATCTATGGCACGCAGGGCATCATCGCCTGCAAACTGGTTGTATGATGCCTGTACGGTTTCACCCAATACAACTTCCAAACCCCAGCTTTGCAACAAACTAATAGCATCCGTCATGGGGAAAGGCAGCTTCTTTGCGGGGCATGTAATGGCTACCTTATCGCCTTTTTTGAGGTAAGGAGGAATAATAAAGTACAAAAGTCCAGAATTCTGCATAAGTCCCAGTGGATTGGTAAATAAATGTAATACGATAAGGTTCATCTTCCGTCGTTCGGACTTTCTGTCTTCCCGACTAAAAACTTATCTTTGCAAATTAATAAACATCCCCGCTTAATGTCGCAACTTAATAAATATAAAAGATATACCATTACCTCGGCACTGCCTTACGCCAACGGGCCACTGCATATAGGCCACCTGGCCGGCGCATACCTGCCTGCTGATATTTTTGTGCGTTACCTGCGGTTGATGAAAAAAGATGTGGTATACATTTGCGGGTCCGACGAGCATGGTGCAGCGATCACCATAAAGGCAAAAAAGGAAGGCACTACCCCACAGGCAATTATTGATAAGTACCACAACCAGATAAAAGATAGTTTTGCGGAGTTTGGGATATCGTTTGATATTTACCATCGTACCTCATCCGCCATTCACCACGACCTTTCGCAGGAGTTTTTCCTCAATTTATACGAGAAGGGGGAATTTATAGAGAAGTTTTCGGAGCAGTATTACGATGAAGAATTCGACCAGTTTTTGGCCGACCGCTATATCACCGGTACCTGCCCGGTTTGCAGTTATGATAAAGCCTATGGCGACCAATGCGAAAACTGCGGTACCTCGTTAAACCCTACAGATCTGATAAACCCGGTATCAAGCCTTAGCAATAAAGCCCCAGTGTTAAAACCAACCAAACACTGGTTTCTACCGCTTGATAAATATCAGCCATGGCTGGAGAAGTGGATAGATGAGAAAGAAGGCGAATGGAAAGTAAATGTTTTTGGGCAGTGCCGGTCCTGGCTAAAATCGGGGTTACAGCCACGCTCGATGACCCGCGACCTGGATTGGGGGATAGATGTACCGCTGGAAGAAGCCAAAGGTAAAAAGCTTTACGTATGGATGGATGCGCCGATAGGTTATATATCTGCCACAAAACAATGGGCGATAGATAATGGAAAGGATTGGCAACTGTACTGGAAAAAGCAAGAAAACGTTGAAGATGAGGCCTGCCTGATGCACTTTATTGGTAAGGACAATATTGTGTTCCATTGCATTATTTTCCCTGCTATATTGAAGGCGCATGGCGATTATATTTTGCCGCAAAATGTGCCTGCGAACGAATTTTTAAATCTGGAAGGCGACAAGCTTTCTACATCGCGCAACCATGCGGTTTGGCTGCACGAATACCTGGAAGAGTTTCCGGGCAAGCAGGATGAGTTGCGTTATGTGCTAACGTCGATCCTCCCCGAAACCAGCGACAGCGAGTTTACCTGGAAAGATTACCAGGCACGCGTGAATAACGAATTGGTTGCTATATTAGGCAATTATGTAAACCGTATATTGGTTTTAATGCATAAATATTACGATGGGAAGGTTGAAAGCAGCAACCCGGTTATAAAGCTTACGGATGCTAAAGTAGATGCTGAACTGGGCGGCCATTACGATGAGTTGGGCAAAAATCTGGAGAGCTATCGTTTCCGTGCGGCGCTGCAAAATGTAATGGATATGGCTCGTATGGGCAACCGTTACCTTACCGAGCAAGAACCCTGGAAAACCATAAAAACCGATCCGGAGGCTGCTAAAACGGCTTTGCATAACAACCTGGTATTGGTTGGGCACATTGCCACCTGCCTGCAGCCGTTTTTACCGGGTACGGCAGCCAAAATATTCGGGATGCTGAATGTTAATGCAGTAGCTTTTGACCAGGAAATGGAGTTTACAAACGGGCACCAGCTAAACCCGGCGGCTTTATTGTTTGCGAAAGTAGAAGACGAGGCAATGGATATTCAGATTCAAAAACTGGCTGATAAAAAGCAAGCCTCGGCTGTAAAAGTAGTTGCACCGGTCATTCCGGCAAAAGCAAATATTACCTTTGATGATTTTGCCGGGTTGGATATCCGTACCGGCACTATATTGGCTGCGGAGAAGGTTGCCAAAACCAAGAAACTGTTGAAGCTTACCATAGATACGGGTATCGATCAGCGCACCGTAGTATCGGGCATTGCAGAACATTACGAAACGGAAGCTATTATTGGCAAGCAGGTAAGCATACTGGTAAACCTGGAGCCGCGCGAGATAAAAGGCATTCTGTCGCAAGGCATGATATTGATGGCCGAGAATGCACAGGGTAAACTAAGCTTTGTAACGCCAGCGGACGAAATGCCGGACGGATCGGTAATAAGATAGATGCTTAGGTGTGCAGATGTGCAAATGTGTTTGACTAACTCAACCAAAATTTGCACCTTTGCATCCGGACAAGGAAATTCGAATTGAACAACCGCAATCCGAAATAGAGATTGGTCCCGTAGTTCAACGGATAGAATAGGAGTTTCCTAAACTCTAGATATGAGTTCGATTCTCGTCGGGACCACAGAAGTCTAAGTTAAAGCCTGTAAATAAGTTATTTACGGGCTTTTTGATTTTAGCGAAATGGCCATGTTAGCTGCACTAGCGAGCATGCTCATTTAAATCTTTAACCTACGGCGTCAGAACGGTTCCCTCAGCACCAGTAATTATTTCGAAAGGGCAGGTAGCTAGAAGAAAAATCTCTAACACCTCATTAAAACAGAGGCATTAGAGATTTTTGGCAATTGGTAAAATGGCTTTATTGCCTTGTATTTACCTTATATTTTCACAAAGCCCCATTGCTGGTTACGACTTCCGGAGTACGTCCATTGATCAAGTGCGCCGCCGTTATTGAGCGAAAAGCCAGCAACATCCAATGCCTTTCCGCTATTTGCGTTAATAATTTTATAGTACCCGTTGTCGGTTATTTGAATAGACCATTTTTGATTTGCACCGCCGTTGTAGTCCCATAAATCTACCTGACCGCCATTACCGGTGCCGAAGCCATACATCTCCAAACATTTTCCGGTGGCATGCATCGGGGTTAACCGGTAGTAGCCTCCTCCGGCATCTTGTATTTTAAATTGCTGATTTGCGCCGGCTAAATATTCCCATTGGCTGGCCGGCGTTTGATTTGCACTACCCCAGCCGGCAATTTCCAGGGCTTTAAAGCTGTTCCTGTTATAAATTTGGTAAACTTGCCCAACCTGGATGGTTGACGATGCACTGTTTTGCGCGCCTTGTACCACTGCGGCTAAACCTTGCTGGTCGGCAACCCCGTTGGTTTGCCTGTTAATAAGCCTGAATGCATTATTTCCCTGCGATCCATCGTCAAAATAAAATGGACGCAAGCCATATTGCAACGCCTGGTGTGTGATATAATTAATATAATACGCCCTGCCGGCCTGGTGCAAGGTTAATGCATCCCCCGAAAGCGTTTGGAGCCTGCGGATAGCGCCATATTCTCCCAATATAACCGGAATACCCTTATCAACGAACTTCGTCTTCATCTTTGGAAACTCTGCGGGGGCATCTGACTCGTCGCCGGAGGTGGCATTTCGTGAAACATCGGTTGTAGAGTGGTACCCATTGCCCCAATAATAGGCCATAGCGCCCCAACTTGCATCGGCGGCTAAGCCGGCAAAATTAAAGGGAGTGTAATAGTGTACTTCAACCATCAGGCGGTTGGCCGCCGGATCGGTGGGAAGGGTATTCATAAAGTTGTTAGTGTAATCAATATTTGTAGAGGGTCCCTGAACAAGCAGCACCCTGTAACTATTGCGCCCGCCGGTTGACCGAACCGCATTAACGAACGTTTGATGATAAGATAGTAAAACGCCCATGCCTGTAGCGTCTGATACAGCTGGCTCGTTTGCGCTGGCAAAAATTACATGTTCGTCAAATCCACGCATTTGGGTAGCTATTTGCTCCCAAAAAGCTTTTTGTTTGGCGTTAACGGCCGCCTGCGCACTGGTTGTGCAATTGTTCTCCAACCATCCGCCGTCCCAATGTACGTTTAATATCACGTACAAACCATCGTTAACGCAGTATTGAACAACCTGTTTCACCCTATCGAGCCAGGCTTGCTGGATTTGAGCGGTGGCGCTGTTGGAATAGTAATCCCAACTGCACGGGATACGAACCGCAGTGAAACCGCTCTTTTTTACCTGGTCTATAAGTGCCTGGTTCACTGTAGGGTTGCCCCAATTTGTTTCGCCGCCTATTGCCTCGAGCGTGTTGCCGATATTCCACCCTAACTGGAATTTTGAAGCAAGCTGGGTTGCTGTACTGCTCACCCCCGTTTGATCGGGCGCAAGCGGCGATGTGTTGTAACTCGGATAGCTGGTCGCAGTCAGCGTTTTAGTGCTCGCTTTAGCAAACGGTTTAACATCAGGAGAAGCGGTTTGTTGTTTCGAGCACCTTGTCAATAGTGGGATTGCAAGAATGCATAAAAAATAGCTTAAAGTGTTTTTCATAAAAGATGGTTAGACTGGCGGCATATAAATTTGCCGCTATTAATAAATTGGTTAATTGCATTTGAGCGTGTTGGGCAACCAACAAGGCAGTTCCCGTTCTGTATAAGGCAGAGCCCGGCATTAGTTTCATTTTTCGATAAGATAAAACAGGCCTGAACCGGTTTATTTTTTTAATTGGTTAAATCTTGTTTTTCTGGAGCAGAGGGCAATTAATAAAAACAAATGCCATTAAAGTCAACAAAACACAGCCGTTGGAATAACGGGTTTGTTTTAATTAGCAATATTTGGATTAGTAACAGGTTTATTAATTGAGTAGTAAAATTACAGAAGAAATAACTGAATGATAGGGGACAAAAATTAGAAAATAGGGTGCTTAATGTTAACTAAAAAAAAGCATAGAGGCCTCGTAAGGATTTTGATTAAATAGCAGCATTAAGCTGAAAGAAATTGATGAATGGTACAGAAAGCGGGTTGTGATTGTTTCGATAAACATATTGAGTTAGTTGTTTTTTTGGCAACCAGGTATAGCAATTGAGGCTTTTATCGCTTTAATTACGAATTTATCTTACTTTTATACTATCTTAGTGTACCGGCTTGCTCTGGCGCCAGGCCCCTGATTTGGAAGATCTCAAGTAAATTTCAATGCGCGTAAAACTTTATATTGTCGTTTCAGCATTGCTTTTTGCTTACACCAACAATTTTGCGCAAAATAACCAATACCAATTTTCGCGGCTCAATATAAGCAACGGGCTATCGCACAGTCAGGTTAATTGCATATTTAAAGATACAAAAGGCTTCATGTGGTTCGGTACGGCGTCGGGCCTTAACCGCTATGATGGTTATAGTTTTAAAGTTTTTAAGCACAACGTAAATAACAAGAACTCCATTAATGACGATTTTGTAACTAATATTTGCGAAGGCCCCGACAAAAAATTATGGGTAACAACCCGGGCCGGGTATTCCTTTTACGACCCCGAAACGGAGCAGTTTAATAATGATGTATCGCCGGTGCTCTATTCTTTCAAACTTCCCGAGTATCCGACTGTTTCCAAAATACTTCACATCGGAAAAGGCGACTTCTGGTTTTTGTGCCCTGATTCGGGCCTTTACAGGTATAATAAATTGAAAGGAACCACGACACGTTATCATCATCACCATAATTCCAGCCCATCATTATATTCAAATTCCATTACAGACATTAAACAGGATGCACGCGGCAATTTATGGCTTGTTTATAACGACGGCGTAGTAGAGCTATTTGATGTACAACGCAATGCAATTACGTATCACACAGATGTTTTTAGCAAAGCCGCTAATAGTAAAGGCCGGTACTACTCGATAACTGTTGACAAGGATGGCGACCTTTGGGTGTTTAATCCGAATATGGACTCCGGCGCCTATTATTACAGCCCGCTGACGGGACGTTTCCGGCGCTTTGCAAAAGAATCGGCAGAGGCACCGCTTATGTCGAACATCATCACTAATATTATTCAGGCCGACGATGGCCTTATCTGGATATCCACAGATCATGGCGGGATAAACGTATTGGACAAGAAAAGCCTCAAAATTACTTATTTACTAAACAGGGAAGACGATGCGAAATCATTGGGGCAGAACACTGTATTGCTTTACAAAGACAACACCGGCATTATGTGGGCCGGTACGCTTAGGGAGGGGGTAAGTTACTATCATAAAAATATTATCAGGTTCCCGTTATACAGGCACTTTGCTTCAGATCCCAGGAGCATTGGTTTTGAAGATGTTAATAAGTTTGTTGAGGATAAACACGGCAATTTATGGATCGGAACCAATGGGGGCGGGTTAATTTATTTTGACCGCAAAGCAGGCAAGTTTACCCAGTATAAACACGATCCGGGAAACGCGAATAGCCTCAGCAGTGATATCATCGTTAGTTTATGTATCGACCATAACCAGCAACTATGGATAGGTACGTATTTTGGCGGGCTGGACCAATTTGACGGACGGAAATTTATCCACTACAAACATAATGATGGGGTGCCCACCAGCATCGCCGATGACCGGATATGGAGTATCCTGGAAGATTCCTCAAACCGGTTATGGATAGGTACTTTTGCGGCAGGCCTGCAAATGTTTGACAGGGAAAAAAAGATATTTTCTTCTCCCTTTAAACAAGGCGATATCACGTCGCCTTATATATCCGCACTCCATGAGGATACCAAGGGTAACCTCTGGGTAGGAGGGTACTTTGGGATAAGCAAAATATTAAAAAATGGACGTGGCGTTATACATTATAATAGAAAGAAAAACGACCCTAACAGTTTGATTAGCGATGACATCAATAGTATTACGCAGGACAGCCGTGGCTTGATCTGGATAGCGACAAGGGACGGACTGAGCATATTGAACCCTGAAACAAACCGGTTCATCTCGCTGACGAAAAAGGACGGGTTGCCAGACAACCAGGTTTCGAATGTATTGGAGGACAGCAGGGGAGCCATGTGGGTAAGTACATCAAACGGGCTGTGCCGGGTAACACTGACACCAGGCAACGGTACATATGAGTTTCAATTTGAACGTTTTGACGAAACAGATGGCCTGCAAGGCAGAGAGTTCAGTGCATATGCAGCCTTAAGAACCAATAAAGGGGAATTGATATTTGGCGGTTCGCATGGCTTTAATATTTTCGACCCACTGAGTATACATCCGAATATCGAGAAGCCTAAATTAATTTTCACCGGTTTTCAGCTATTTAACAAAAGTATATCGGCCAATGAAGAAGTTGACGGCCATGTTGTATTAACTAAAGCCATTTCGGCTACAAGCGAGATAACACTGAACCACAGCGAAAATGTGTTTACCATTGAATTTGCCGCCTTAAATTTCTTTAACCCCAATAAAATAACCCATCAGTATATGATGGAGGGTTTTGATAAAGGCTGGCTTACCGCAGATAATGCTACCCGGAAAGCTACCTACACCAACCTTGATGGAGGCGATTATACCTTTAAAGTAAGGGCTATTGGCCAGGAGGGAAGATGGAAACCCAGCTATATAAAATTAAAGATTAAGGTGTTTCCCCCGTTCTGGAAATCTACTTTAGCTTATGTTGTTTACCTTTTGCTGATAACCGGGACGCTTTTTTTAATTCGCCGGCGGGGAATACAAAAAATAAGAAGGCAATTCATAGCCGAAAAAGAAAAGCAGGAAGCAAATTCGTTAATTGAGCAGGAGCGGCAGGAGGTTAAGCGTATGCAGGAACTTGATCAGTTGAAAACCAAATTTTTAACCAATGTGAGCCACGAGTTCAGAACGCCATTGTCCTTAATTATGGCCCCTGTTGATAAAATGCTTATTGATGCCGATAATGAGCGGGGCGAGCAATTGAATATGATAAGGAGAAACGCCAAAAGGTTATTAAACCTTGTAAACCAACTCCTTGATTTCCGGAAGATGGAAGTGCAGGAACTTAAGTTACACGCGCGGAGAGGCGATATAGTGAGCTTTATTAAGGAAATGTCTTATTCCTTTTCAGATATTGCTGAAAAAAAACATATCAGATTTGTCTTCGACTCGGAAATTGAAAAGCTGAACGTCAATTTCGACCACGATAAAATAGAACGTATCATATTTAACCTGCTTTCTAATGCATTTAAATTTACTCCAGAGGGCGGGCACGTAAGCGTATTATTATCAACCAAGAAAACTCCCGGGCAGCAGATGCTCGAAATAAAGGTTATTGATACAGGTATAGGCATTCCTGCGGATAAAAAGGATAAAATTTTTGAACGCTTTTTTCAAAACGATATTCCAGGATCTATGGTTAACCAAGGCAGTGGTATCGGCCTATCGATAACAAAGGAATTTGTAAAGCTGCACAATGGTGAAATGTATGTAGAGAGCGAACTTGGGCAGGGAAGTTATTTTACCATTTTACTGCCTTTACACATCGCGATCGAGGCGGAAGAACAAGACTTTTACGACGAGCGTAGCCCAGCCGAACCTCCCGGCACGTCGTGCGAGCATGCCTTGCAACAACCCGGGGGCCTTGCAGCAACTAAAAAGCTTACTGTTTTACTGGTTGAAGATAACGAAGACTTCCGCTTTTATTTAAAAGACAATTTAAACGACGTCTTTCATATTATTGAGGCGGCTAACGGCAAAGAAGGATGGCAAAAAACCCTGAGCCTGCACCCTAACCTGGTAGTTAGTGATATAACTATGCCCGAAATGAATGGGATAGACCTTTGCCGTAAAATACGCAACGATAAACGTACATCGCACATACCGGTTGTATTACTTACTGCTATAACCGGCGAAGAGCAACAGTTAAAGGGCCTTGAAACAGGTGCCAATGACTACCTTACCAAACCTTTCAATTTTGAGATCCTGCTATCCAAGCTGAAAAACATACTGGCCATACAGCAGGATATGCGCAAAACCTATCAAAAACAGCTTGATGCCAAGCCAACCGATGTAATGCCCGAGTCGTTTGACGAGGCTTTTATTAAAAAGGCCTTACTCCTCATCGAAAAAAACATTGATAATGCCGATTTCTCAGTAGAAGAACTCAGTAGCGAATTATGCGTGAGCCGCGTTACACTTTATAAAAGAGCGTTAACCTTAACCGGAATGTCTCCGGTAGAGCTTGTCAGGTCTATTCGTTTAAAACGTGCTGCGCAATTGCTTGAGAATTCGCAGCTGACCATCTCCCAGATATCATACAAAGTAGGCTTTAAAAGCCAAAAGTATTTTGTGCGGTCTTTTAAAGCCGAATTCAATTGCCTCCCATCGGCATATCAGCAAAAAAGCAAACAGCAGGCCGATAAAGCCTGATAACCCTTGGCAGGCCGCCATTAATTTTACCACTTTCCGGCCCATTTTGTTAACCTCCGGGCTTGTATTTTCTCATTTTTTTGCTGTTAAATAAGTGTTTGTCACTTTAATATGCTGTAAATAAGGCATTTAATAGCCTTTAACATTTGTGCCCCCATTTTTGAACAATCGATTGCGTTGCCCCATGTAGTTTTAACCTATACAAAATGGCATAGGTTCAATATACCTGCCGCAGGCCCGTTATCCAGCAATGGTACAGGCATATAACCAATTTTATTAATAACCTGATTAAACTAAGCATTATGCTAGAACGTGTACTTATTAGCGCCTGTTATTTGCCTGCCGGGCTTTACCTAAAACAGTTCGGAAGCTATCATTAATGCCTCATATACAGCATGAACCGCCTGCAACAGCAACGGGCATTTATCGCTAATTATCTTTTTAGCTTGATGTTAAGGGTGCCGTTATCGGCAATTGTACACAGGTAATAAACTCAACTTAACACATAAAATACGATGGGAGGAAAATTATGCCGAGAAGTTAACCAATAAACCAAATAAACGAACCTATGACGGAACTAAGAATAAAGCAGTTTCCGGCGGTTGTTTTTGGGTATTGGGTTACCAAAGGAGATAGGATAAAAAAAACAAATTATGAATGAAAGAAAAACCAATTAAGCGCTAACCAACCA